>NZ_JAMZGM010000058.1 GCF_024158605.1 Sebaldella sp. S0638
TTTTCATAATAAAGTCCTCCTGTTTTTAGTTTATCATAAAAAGATTTTTTTATTTACAGACTTTTTATCACAGGCTCCCATGGTATTTTTATTACCTGATCTCCTTCAAGTTCCAGACGTTTTAGTTCCCGCCTGCCTTTATTTAGATTTTTCTTATTATCTGCTTTTAGTTTCTTTATTTTAGCTTCTACATTTTGTGTTACATTAGTAGATTTCGGCACTTCATTTGCTCCTACAAATCCACCTGTCATAAGAAAAGTCAATGCCAATTGTTTTGAAAACTTTATATTCCTATTATGTTTCAAACATGACTTAAGTTCTTTTTCCACACGTTCTAATATATTCATAAATTTCTCCTTTTTTCTTCTTGATCTCTTTATTTATGATCATCTCTTGTTTCTTTTTCTTTTATTTTTATTCTTACAATCATTGTTCCTTTTTTATTTTCTAACTGATACGACACTATAGCTGCTTCATACTCTCTCAATTTTTTTGTTCTGTTATTTCACCTTTATTGCGTTTTTCATTCAGAACCACAAATATGTTCTACAATTAAACTTTCTAATTAAAAAAGTCGCTTTTTATTAAATAAGCGACTTTTATTATATATGTGTTCACTTAATTACATTATACTTTTGCATAGTTCTTTTTATAATTAGTCATGTATTTGTTTTAAGTTAAATCATTGAAAAAAACAGAAGACAAATCAATTTTTCATTCGTCTTATTAATAGAAGACGAACCATTTCATTAAAATAATCTGAAATTCATTCGTATTTATTGTTCTTTAAAAATTAGAACAAAACTTTATGATACCTATTCTCCTCTCTTCTTCTCTAAAATCCTTAATTATTCTTGTTCAACTATGCATATTTTTTTACATTATTAAACAATCGTAATTTTTATATAGGTCAATTATATTATATTTCTATTTTCATTGTCAATATATTTTTTACTTTTAAAAAATCATAAAAAACCCTTATTTTACTGAACAAAACCAAACAATTCTTCTGAAATCCAATATTCACAATTATATTTTGCAAGAGTGTTCACTCTATTATTTTACTACAATATAATTATTTCATAGAGGTTTTTTTGAAAATTCCTCCTAAGGATTAACTCACTGTTAACAAAGTTTTCTCTATAAAAAAATGAATTTTACTTATATCTTTTTTATATAAGAAAAAAATATTTCTTGGTTTCTAATTATTTAATGATACGTCAATATTTAAATAAATTCTTTCTGTTTATGATCTTTTATATTCATATATCTTTTTACTGTATGATACTCATTCTGCTGAATATTATTTATTTTTTCTCTTTTTATTCATTATTATTTTCAAAGTATTAAGTTCAAATTTTTTTTGTCCATAAAAAAAAGTCCGAAAATCACGGACTTTTTATTTATATCAGGCTTCTTGTAATTTCCAGAGCTTTATCATAATCAGGATGCTCTGCTATCTCCTTACAATACTCCACATGTCTTATTATTCCTTCTTTATCTATTACTACTATTCCACGTTCAAGAAGTCTTAATTCCTTTACCACAAAACCATATTTGTAACCGAAGTCCAAATCTCTGTGGTCTGAAACAGTCACTTCATTTTCTATACCTTCTGCTGCGCAAAATCTTCCAAGTGCAAAAGGTAAATCAACTGAAATTGTAATAACAGAAACATCATCTTTTAATTTTCCTGCTTCCTCATTGAATCTCTTTGCCTGTAATGCACACACACTTGTATCAACAGATGGAAATGATGTTAATATAACAACTCTTCCTTTATAATCACTTAATTTTAATTCAGACAGATCTGTTTTCAAAGCTGTAAAATCCGGAGCTTTGTCTCCCGGCTTTACTTCGTCCCCTACTAATGTTACCGGATTTCCTTTAAATGTTACAATACCTTTTCTTTCTAACATCTTAATTCCTCCTATTTTAATAATCTTGTGATTATTTTTCATTTGAATACTCAAATATATTCTAACATAAAAAAATAAAAAATTAAATATTATCTTTTATACTAATCACAAAGTCTTTTTTCATAACAGAAAAAAGTATCTTTAAGCCTTGGAACTTTTATTTCACCAACAAATTTATAGCCCATTTTCTCAAAGAATCTCTGCGCTTTTATATTTTTTGAGTTTGTATCAGTTCTCATAAAGCATTTTCCTTTTTTAACAATTTCTTTTTCTATATTTTCTATTAAAAAAGCTGCTGCACCACTGCTTCTATATGCATTATCTACTGCCAGCCGGTGAATCACATAGTCGTCTTTTCCTGATTTCCATTCCAGATTATCATATTCTTCAAAAGACTCAAAATTAGCTGCACCAATTCCTGATACCTCATCTTCATCATTTACCACTGCATAAAGTGTTCCTTCTTTTATGTCATTTATAAATACTTCTCTGTTTGGATATGTTTCATCCCATTGGAAATTATCATTTTCATTCATTTCTTTTACAGTTTCACCAATAATTCTCATTATTTTGTCTAAATCTTCTGTTTTTGCGAGTCTTACTTTCATTCTATACTCCCTTTCCAGTATATTTTATTAAAGTAATGCCATACCCAAAATGGTATGGCACATTATTAATTTGCATCGTATGTTATTTCTACCTTTACATTATCCAAATATTCTCTTACTTCATAACGAAGTTTTCCGCTTGTAAATACTGCCTCTGAAATTGTATCATATCCGCTTGAAGTTTCATTTGAATTAGGGGCTGTTTTCAGCTGTTTTTCTATATTATTTACAACTGTGTTATAGTATGCATTTTTATAAGTAATAACTATAGCTTGAAGTTCTCCTGCATCCCAGCCGCTTGGCGATTCACCGTCAGCCAGAGAATAAAAAACATCCCCGCTCATGCCAAACCATGTTTCCCTCTTCTCAAGCCCCGCAAGAATTTTCTGTCCATTGTCATCTGTAATAAAAACATCTTTTGTTCCTTTTACCTGTAATTTCAGCTTATCTGCAGGCAAACCAAACCAGTTGTCCATTGACATCTTCCCTAAAACCGGCTTAGCAGCCTGAGTTTTTGTGTCAGTTTTTGCTGTTGTAGTTTTTGTAGTTTTTGAATTTTTAGTAGATTTCACTGCTGACAGACTTTGTGCTGAAAATGTAAGCATTGCTATTCCTGCCAATATACATATTTTTTTGTTCATTTTTTCCTCCTCATGTTATCATAAGATTTTATAGATGTGCTTTTTATCTGTATACTTCTCTATTATATCATAACACCGCTGTTTTCATCATTTTTTTTAATTTTTTTCCATTTTAATTAATCTGATTATTTTCTTATATTTATCCTATGATTTCCTGTACACGTCCAACCTGATCATCTTCTTCAAGCATTACCTTGATTCCGTGAGGATGAAACTGGCTGTTTGTCAGAATTCTCTTTACATGTCCTCTTGTAAGTTTTCCTGTACGCTGATCTTTTTTCAGGACTATATCTACTAAGGCTCCTATCTTTATATCTTTTCTGTTTTGACCGCTCATTTTTCCTCCAGTATCTTCTCTAAAATTTTATATAAAATCAAACTGCATGTTTTATCCTGACTTTATTAGTGAATTTTTATCCTTTTTATATAAGAATTCAGTTTCTTCTCTGGAATTACTGATTTCTTATTATATTATTCAAAGCTTCAGCACACTTTATTCCGTCTACCGCGGCAGAAACAATACCTCCTGCATGACCTGCGCCTTCACCGCATGGTATCAGACCTTTTACACTGGAAAACATTAACTCGTCACGCAGTATTCTCACAGGTGAAGAACTTCGGCTTTCCACAGCTGTAATTACAGAATCAGAACCGGCGAATCCTCTTATTTTCTTATCCATTTCCTTTATCCCGTCTTTCAGGGATTCTACTATAAACTTCGGGAAACATTCATTCAAATTACTTAATTTATAGCCTATACTATAGCTTGGAATAACACTTCCAAGTTTCCCGGATTTCTGGTTTTTCAAAAAATCACTTACAAGCTGTACAGGTGCTTTATATTTCCCGCCGCCAAGTTCAAAGGCTTTTTTCTCCAGTCTTCTCTGGAATTCCACTCCTGCAAGTACGCTGTCTCCGCGAAAATCTTCCGGATATACATTTACAAGTACCGCTGAATTGGCATTTTCTTTATTTCTTTTATAATAGCTCATTCCGTTTACCGCCAGAAAACCATCTTCACTTGCTGCCGGAACTACCACTCCTCCGGGACACATACAGAAAGTATAGACTCCCCGGCCGTTTGATGACTTTACATTTAATTTATACTCCGCAGCCGGTAGTTTATCTGCATGTTTTCCATACTGGCTTTTATTTATCATATCCTGTTTATGTTCTATCCTTACTCCAACAGAAAACGGCTTTTGCTGCATTTCCACTTTTTTCTCATTCAGCATATAAAAAGTATCTCTTGCACTATGACCTACTGCGAGAATAAGATAATCCGTTTCTATAGAATATTCTCCTTCCGGCCCTGACACTTTTATACTTTGAAGCTTACCGTCTGAATGTTTTATAGATGAAAGTTTATTCTGAAACCTGTATTCACCGCCGAGACTTTCTATTTTCTTTCTCATATTTCTGAGTATCCCGATAAGTCTGTCTGTTCCTACATGAGGCTTTGACATATATGCTAATTCCTCACCGCCTCCGGCTTCAATAAATTCAGTTATTACTTTTTTTATTCTTACATTATGAGTCCCTGTAGTAAGTTTCCCGTCTGAAAATGTCCCGGCTCCTCCCTCTCCAAACTGTACATTTGATTCAGTATTCAGAACACCTGTCTTAAAAAAATCATAAACATCTTTTTTTCTTTCGTCTACATTTTTCCCTCTTTCAAGAACAATAGGTCTCAGACCGGACTCAGCCAGAATAAGTGCTGCAAATATTCCCGCAGGACCGCTTCCTGCCACTACAGGTCTTTTTTCAGGTATATTCTGAATTTTCTCTGTTTCATAAATAAAAACCTCAGTTTTTTTCACATTTTTAATTTCTAAAAATCTGTCTTCATCTATGATCTCTAAATCCACAGAATATACATATACAATATTACTCTTATTTCTTGCGTCTATTGACTGTCCTGTTATTTTGAAATTATTTATTTCATCTGTGCTTACTCCCAGTGTCTCGGCCGCTTGTCTTAACACATCTTCTTTAGTGTGTTTTATCGGCATCTTTATATTGCTTATTCTTAACATATCCAAAGTCCTTTACTTTCTTATAAATTTATTCTCCGGCTGCGCTTTTACCCGCCAGATAACCTGAAGACCACGCCCATTGGAGATTATAGCCGCCGCAGTCACCAAAGACATCAAGTATCTCACCTGCAAAATACAGATTTTTTACTTTTTTAGATTCCATGGTTTTGGAATTTATACCGTCTGTTTTTATTCCCCCTGCTGTTACCTGTGCATTTCTAAATCCAGTTGTTTCGAGAATTTTTATATCGTAATTTTTTATCAGAAATGCAATTTTTGTAATTCTTTCATCTGAAAGCTCTGTTACAGGAAGAGAGAGTTTTTCTATTCCTGACCGCTTTAATAACAACTGCCCCAATTTTTTATTAAGCATTCCTACCAAAAAGTCTTCCATTGTCAAATGGCTCAGATTTCCTCTTCTTACTGCCAGTAGTTCTTCTATATCTTTGATATTATAGTCAGGCATTAGGTCGGCCTTAAATACAGGATTGTTATATAAAGCGCTTAAATATGACAGATTAAAAACCACAGGACCGGATATTCCGTAATCTGTAAATAAAAGCTCGCCCTCTGATGAATCCAGTTCTTTTTCTTTATGACAAGCAGTTATTTTAGCATTTACCTTTATCCCGTGCAGTCCTTTTACCGGTTCTTTTTCCGTTTTCAGCTGTACAAGTGCAGGCTTTACTTCTGTAGCTTTATGTCCCATCATTTCAGCAAGTCTGTATCCGCTCCCGTTTGAACCAAGCTCAGGATATGAACACCCGCCTGCTGCTAAAATCAGCTTTTTACATGTTATAATTCTGTTACCGTCACTTGAAAATATTTTAAATAATGAGTTTTTATATTCAATTTTCGAAACATCAAAATTAGTATAAATTGGTATTTCCAGTCTCTGTGTCTCGAATCTGAGAGCATCTACCACAGCCGAAGCCTGTCCGCTGTATGGATATACTTTCCCGTTTTCTTCTACTTTATGAACTATTCCAAGTTTCTCAAAAAAGTTTACTGCATTTTCAGGGCTGAATATTTCCAGTGCATCCTGTGCGAATTCTTTATCTTCTCCGTAATAATTAGAAATATCTGCATTAATATTAGTATAATTACATCTTCCATTCCCTGTTGCCAGAACCTTTTTCAAAACCCTGTCTTTTCTCTCCATAATTATAATATCCAAACCATTTTCCTTAGCTGTAACTGCAGCCATAAACCCTGCCGCTCCTCCGCCTATGACCACTGCTTCTGTGTACATTTTACCAACTCCCCGGTTTTTTCTTTATTTATCATACTACCATAATAAGGAAGGAATATCAAAATTTTATTTATTGCAGAAAATAAAAGATCCTAAATTCCCACAGACCTTTTATTTCATGAATTATAGTTAATAAAAATTTTTAACATTTAAAAATCAGCTGCTATTTTCTTCGCTTCCTCTTTTGCCAGTGCCAGAACTTCTTCCTTTTTATCCGGAAATGCATCTGCCCCTTCGATATAAAGAGATGTAAAATCCTCTATACCAAAGAAACTCATCATATGTGCCAGATATTCCGAACCAAAATCCACCACTTCACCGCTGTTATGGTTATAAATCCCTCCAGCTGACTGAATATGAAGCACCTTTTTATCCCCAAGCAATCCCACAGGCCCGTCGGCAGTGTATCTAAAAGTTTTCCCTGCTACGCACAACACATCTATATATTGTTTCATCACAGGCGGGAAGAAATGATTCCACATAGGATTCACGAAAACTATCTTGTCGGCATTTATAAATTCAGTTATTAATTTATCGTATACTTTTACCTTCTCCTGCTCTGATTCAGCCAGAGTTTCAAAAGAAATTCCTGATTTCATCTTCTTCCATGCTTCAAATATACTCTCGTCAAGCTGCGGTATTTCTGTATGAAACAGGTCAAGTTCAGTAACTTTGCTTTCGGGATTCAGGCTTTTCCATTCTTTTAAAAATATTTCCCCTGTTGTAAGAGATTTAGACTCTTCTATTTTTAACGGATGACTTTTTATATATAGTAAACTGCTCATTTTCATCTTCCCTTCTTTATATTATTGTTTCAATTCCAGTTTTGTCCCTTGCGGCATAAGCTTCGGCAGCTTTATTATTTCTTCCTGATTAAAAATAAGTTTATCCTTAATGGTGTATTTTTTCTGCTCTCCGCCAAAATTTTCCGTTCTTGCAAATGTTTAATTTATCTGCTTTCCCGGTTCATAAGAAATTTCTATACCATCTAAAACTTCATAATCAGTACCTTTAAAATCAGTTATTTCTATCTTTATGTTCTTACCTGCTGATGTAATCTTCTGATTCGGGAGTTTACTGAATGTTTTCATGTTGTTCAGCAAAAATTTCCTCACATTTTCTGTATTTCTGTCAAAATAGCCTATATCTTTCTCATCTTCTGAAAGAACATCCATTATTACAACGGCATTTGTCCCTTCCTGTTTCAGACTGATAGAACGCAGATATGTTACACCGTCTACTTTGTACATCTGTTCCCCGTTTCTGTTATTATATCCGTTTCCTTTTTTATCCACGCTAAAAGTATTCGTGCTTTGCCCTTCATAAAATGAAAGATATGCACTATCCTGCGATGTATATTCAAAATATTTCATTTCTGTTATTTCTTTTTCCATTTCTCCATATATCTCTTCCTGACTCTTAGCTTTATTTCCTGTGAAACATCCTGTTGTCATTATCAGAATCACCAGCGCCAGCAGTATTTTTTTCATATTGCCTCCATTATTAATGTTTATAACTATTATACAATAATTTCCCGTTTTAAACAATTTAATAAATCATATTGTAAACAACCTCTGCTGGCACAAAGGCTGTCTCTAAACAGTCTTAACCTGTCACTGCTTGTGTGCTGACAGTTTCAGCACAGCAAGAGCAAGAATAAATATTATCAAATCAGACATATGAAAACCTCCCCTTTGGATAAATACGTAATATTAACACTGTAAGTGCTAATATTACATACTTTCCCACGTGAATTCTTTCTCTCTCTGCCTGAATAGTTAACATGGTACGGGTACTTTGGCGATTAATAAAATAATATTTCGCCAAAGTGCCGTTTCAGGATGTTTTCAAGGTGTACCATATAAAATATTGACACTATAAAAAGACGGATAGCTCCGCCTTTTTTCACCAGGAGTTTCCTTAGTATGTCTGAACTTCGATAATTAAAAACTGTTTTTTGCATTACATGTATCCCAGCTTGCCAGAGCTGGTCAAACCTATATGAATCGAAGATATAACCGATCTTCATAATTCATTATACTAAAAAAAATATTCCTTGTCAAAACATTTTTTAATTATTGTTTCCGACATTATACATACATTCATTATTATATTTTTAATTTTATTATGACATAAAAAAAATAATTTTTTATGATGTAAAAAAAGTACCCTAAAGTCAGTATAAGAGCACTTTTTTTATATTTTTTACATTACCTGTTCCGTTCTTGCTATTATATCTTCCTGTGTAATAGGATCCAGTGTTACGAACTGTGCACAGTATCCCGCTACTCTTACTACTATATCTCTGTATTTTTCCGGTTCTTCTTTTGCTGCCTGAAGAGTATCTCTGGAAATTATATTAAACTGTATATGCCATCCTTTCAGATTTATAAAAGTTTTTATAATCCCCACAAATTTTTCAAACTGATCCTCTGATTTTATCAGTTCAGGAGAATATTTTTGATTTAGAAGCTGTCCTCCTGTTATCAGAAGTGTAGGAAGTTTTACTATAGAATTCAACACTGCTGTAGGCCCTTTTACATCTGTTCCCTGTGTAGGAGAAGCTCCTTCAGCTGCAGGAGTATAAGCGTATCTTCCGTCAGGAGTCGCACCTGTTACAGTTCCCATAGGTACATTAGATGAAATCCCCGAAGTTGACAGACCATAACCGCCGTTTATCGGCCCTCTTCCATATCTTGTATTTTTATAATTTGCAATTTCTTCTATATAAGGCTCATATGTCTTTACTGTAAATCTATCTATTTCATCTATATCATTTCCATATTTAGGTACATTAAGCAGAATAGTTCTTACTCTTTCCCCGTCTATTCCCTCAAAATTATTCTTCAATGCCTCAAATACTTCTTCCTTAGTCAGAATTTTATCTTCGAAAACAGTTTTTTTCAATGCATACATTGCATTTGCAGCGTTAGATAACCCTACCTGAAGACCTGCTATAATATCGTACTTTGCCCCGCCTTCTTTTGCTGTCTTTCCTCTTTCTATACAACTGTCTATCAGACTTGAACATAATATGTCAGGAAACTCTTCAAGGTGTGTGTCTGCAAGTACATCAAGAGCTACACTCAATCTCGTGTAATATGCTATATTTTTCTCCCATGATTTCCATAAATCATCAAAGCTTTCAAAGTCAAGCAGTGTTCCATTCCCCTGATACAATGTCATTCCTGTTCTCGGATCGTGACCGTCATTTATCACAAGTTCCACTATCTTAATGAAATTCAGAAAAGTCATACCAGTACATCTATATCCCCATTTTCCCGGAACTGCCACTTCTACACATCCTACCATTGTGTAATTATAGGCATCTTTAAACTCCACACCTTTATTTAATAATGCGGGAATAATTATTTCATCTGTATGCATAGCCGGCATTCCATATCCTGTAGCTGCTACACTGGCACTTTCTCTTATGAATTTTTCAGGCGAATTTGAATGAAATCTTACTGCAAGGTTAGGCTGTGTCATCTTGTTTTCAGCAACACTTTCCAGAATCAGATAAGTAAGCTCATTACATGCATCACTTCCGTCATAGTTGGAACCGCCTATAGTTACATTCTGATATGTAGGATATCCTGCACCGTAACCTGAATGTGAAGTAGGTCTTACTTTAATTACAGTGTAAAGTTTTACCCACAGACATTGCAGAAGTTCCTTGGCAAAGTCTCTTTCCATAGTTTTGTCAGCAATAACATCTTTTTTATAAAACTCGTATAAATACTGGTCTGTTCTTCCCAGAGAAGCTGAATGCCCGTTACTTTCTATCTGTATTACAAGATGTATGAACCAAACCATCTGCACTGCTTCCCAAAAAGTTTCCGGTGAGTTTTCAGGAACGTTTTTACAGTTTTTAGCTATAGTCAGAAGTTCTGTTTTTCTCTTTTCATCAGTTTCTTTTGCTGCAAGCTCTTCGGCAAGAGCAGAAAATCTATGTGCAAAGTCTATAACTGCCTCATTCAAAATAACAATCGAATCCAGAAAATCTCTCTTGTCATATCCTCCGAATACTGTAATATCCACTTTATCTCTTGCTTCTGCGGCTTCATTTATTATTCCTCTTAATCCCACCTTTAATGCTTTTTCAAAATCAGGGACTATATGTCCGTCTCCTGAAGTCATATTTCCTTCACCGTGAACTGCTTTCACCTGTGAAGCTTTTTTCAGTTCCTCAGGCATCTGAGCATAACACTTTTCTCTTAATGTTTTCCCTTCCCAGTATTCACAAATTTCCAATACTTCTTTTTTATGCTCTTCGGGAAGATGAAATTTATCTCCGTCTCTATAGTCAAAGTTACCTTTTTCATTCAGCTCTTCAATTATCCATTCTACTGCATATTCAGGAAATAAAGGTGCTGTTCTTACGTCTGACGACTGGTTCCCTACTACAAGTTCCCCATCTTTTATGTAAATACTCATATTTTCCAATACTTCTTTTACTGCCAATGCTCTTTTTATATATTTTGATTTTTCTTCATTTTCTTTATATGCTTTTGTGAGGTATCTCGCTCTTTCCACACATACCCCGGGATCTTTAGCAAGTGCTTCTTCTCTTAGTTTTGCCACCCTTTCACTTTTTAATTCATAAGTTTTCATACTTATTCCTCCTTTGATTTTTTGTTGTTATCTTTTATATTAACCGTTTATCTTACATTTCAAACCGCTTGTTTCTATCATCTTTTTCACCTTATCCAGATCCTCCGGCGTATGTTTTTTATAATTATTTCCCATATAAGGCATTTTTAACTGCCTGTATTTTTCAAGTCCCAGAGTATGATAAGGAAGTACATGAATTTCGTTTAGTTTCATTTCTTTCACAAAATCAATAGTTTTATTTATGTTTTCTTCTGTATCATTTATTCCTTTTAACAAAGGTATTCTGATCATAATATTTTTATGCCATTCCGAAAGCTTTTTCAGATTAGCCAGAATTATTTTATTCGAAACTCCTGTTACTTCTTCGTGTATCTTTTCATCCATATGTTTAATATCAAATAAAATATAGTCTGTTACCTTTGCTATCTTTTCCAGAGCGGAATAATTCCCGAAACCCGAAGTCTCTATAGCTGTATTTATGTATTCTTCTTTTACTTTTTTTATCAGTTCATAAGCAAAATCTGAATTCATCAATACTTCTCCCCCTGATACAGTCAAACCTCCGTTTGAATTCCTGTAATAGGAGTAATCTTTCATTACCTCTTCGAACACTTCATCTACTGACATTTTTTCAGCAGTATTTTTCAATGCTCCCACAGGACAGCTCTGTATAATTTTATCTGCATCGCTGCATTTCTCAGGAAAAAATCTCCATTCATCATCATATGTCACAGAATTATCTTCTGATGCTTCGACACATCTTTTACATTTTATGCATTTTTTTTCATTATAGTAAATCTGGTTCAATGACAGCTGTGTTTCCGGATTAGAACACCATATGCACTTCAGAGGGCACCCTTTTAAAAACACCACTGTTCTTATACCCGGACCGTCATGTATTCCCAGCCTTTCTATTTCACAAACATAGGTTTTCATTTTTCCCTCTTTTCTTCCAACTATTTTCATTTACTTTCGTTTGATTTTATTTTATTTCATTTAACTGAAAATGTCAAGTTATATTTTTAAAATATATTTTCCGCTTATCGCAGAGAGCAGGTACGGCAGCATATTTCATTCTGTTTATATTTTGACCGGTAAAAAGAAATGCCCCAAAACCTGAAAAGTAATTTTGGGACAAATTCTAAAATGTTTTATATTAACTGATTTATATCATTACATATAAACTGTGCTTTTGATCCAAAAACTGCCTGTACTCCGTTTTTCCCTACTTTTAATACTCCGGCGGCACCAAGTCTTTTTAGTACACTATCATCTACTTTTTCCACATTTACTACTTCTACTCTCAGCCTTGTTATACATGAATCTACTGAAACTATATTGTCTTTTCCTCCAAGTGCCTGTAAAACTGATCCTGCAAGCCCGCCTTCAAATATTTGACCTTCTTCGCCTTCTATTTCCACCTCAGCTTCTCTTCCAGGAGTTGCCAGATTAAAAAATCTTATAGAAGCTCTGAACAGCACATAATAAACCACTGCAAATACGAGACCTACTACAATTGCCAAAACCCACCTTGTCTGAAACCCTTCTGTAGACGGCAGAACTCCAAACCCTATAAAATCTATAAGTCCGCCTGAAAAAGTAGATTCTACCCTTACTTTTAGAATATTCATTATCATAAATGATAATCCTGCAAACACCGAGTGAACCATAAATAATGCCGGTGCCACAAATAAAAACGCAAATTCAATAGGCTCTGTTATACCTGTGAGGAATGATGTCAGTGCCGCAGAAAAAAGTATTCCCCCTACTATTTTTTTTCTTTCCGGTTTTGCTTCGTGGTACATTGCCAATGCTGCTGCCGGAAGTCCGAACATCATAAATGGAAACTTTCCTGCCATGAATTTTCCTGCTCCCTGATAAGTAGCTGAATCAAATGATTTTACCCCGTCTTTTAACATTGCAAACCATATAGTCTGATCTCCTGTAACTACCTGTCCTGACTTAGTAGTGTATTCACCAAACTGCCACCAGAAAGGCGGATAAAATATATGGTGAAGCCCGAAAGGTACCAGTGCTCTTTCTACCAGTCCAAAAAGGAAAGTAGATACATTTGTATTCGACTCATTTGCATAATATGATAAAGCTGCTACCCCTGCCTGTACAGGTTTCCATAGAAACGGCATACACAGACCAATTATAAATGCCACTGCCGCTGTCACTATCGGTACGAATCTTTTTCCTGCGAAAAATCCAAGATATGCCGGCAGTTCAATATTATAAAATTTCTTAAACATTACGGCGGCTATTACTCCTGCTACCAGTCCTCCGAAAACCCCTGTCTGCAATGTAGGTATTCCCATTACAGACGCATATGCAGGATTCTGCCCTATCATATCCGGTGTAATCCCGGCTGTTATTCCCATTACTGTATTCATAACCAAAAACGCTACTATCGATGCCAGACCGGCAATACCGTCATTAGTAAGTCCCACAGCTACCCCTACACAGAATAACAACGGCAGGTTGCTGAATATAATACCTCCTGTCTGCTCCATTAACGGAATCCCTAATTTATTTCCAAAGGCAAGCAGAAGTCCCGCGGCAGGAAGTACAGCTACCGGTGTCAAAAGCGCCTTTCCTATTTTTTGTAACTCAGTGAATAATTTCATATTCATTCCTCCTAGTTTATATTAATTTATTTATCCATTATTTACGATTCGAGCAGACTCAGCCCTGTCTTTTCGTCTGTTATCAAGACATTGATAAAATTAGAATTCATCGCGGTTTTTATAGCATTTACCTTTTTGTCCCCTACGGCAATTCCTATTACATTTTTCATTTCCCTGAACCGCTCTATTTCTATGCCTATCTTTCTTTTGTCTATCTCTGTTTTTATTATCTTTCCGTCTGTATCATAGAATCTCGTGCATATTTCACCTACAGGCTCCTTGGTTTTCAAAAGCGACCACATATTTTTCGGTGCCGGAAGCCCTGATTCCCATAACACATTCATATCTTTCTCAAAAGCACCTATTCCCACGACCACTGTTTGCAGTCTTTCCCATATAGTACGTATATTTCTAAAAAATTTTGAATTATAAATTTCGTCTTTTACCGGCTCGCTGTTCATAATCAGAGGAAAATCTATAAAATATCCTCTTCCGTTATACATCTCCGAAAGATTATTTATCATTGCATTTATGTGCGTGTATTCTTTCAGATTTCCATAACCGCCGGTTAGAGCTATAAAATTCAGTTTCTTATTCTTTACGGGAAGTTTATACTTGGAAAAATCACATAATGTCTTCCCCCATGTTATGCCTACTATTTCATTTTTATTCGTTACTTTCTGTAAATATTGATGTGCTTTTTCATGTACTTCTTCCAGCATTTCCGCTCCGGACTTTACTATTATGATATTTTTCAGGCTGTATTTTCTTCTTAATTCTTCCGCAATTCCCGCCTGTTTTGTATGCCCTTCATCAATACTTATTTTTACTATTCCTTCTTCTCTTGATTTTTTCAGCAGTCTGCTCACTGTACTTCTTTCTACACCAATTTCCTTCGCAATCTGACTTTGGGTACATTCATCAAGATAGTAAAGTTTGGCAACTTTTACCAATAATTCATGTTCCATACTCATCAATCCCTACTTTATTTTTCAAAAATTCACATTTGTGTTTTATTTCGATATTATTCATTTCACCTATATATACTATATTTTTTCTTATTGTCAAGCACTCCCGATGTAATGAGTTTAATTTTATACTTAATGTTTATTTTATTTTTTTAATGCAAATATATATTTAACTTAGAATTTATAGTATGCTATTTATTTTTATTAATTTATTTTTTAAATTTTGTTTCGTTATATTATTTTTTTAATTTCATTTACTTTTTATTGTTTTTATTTGATTTTGTTATTTTTTTTACAAAAAATGAAAATAAACAAAACTAGTCATTTTTTCTTATTTTTCAATATAAAAAACTTTATATAGCAAAAAGAAAATTTTTATTATATAATAAAATGAAAGTTTTCAAAACTAAATTATATTTGAGGTGTAAAATGTTTTTAGACGAGCGCTTAAATTCCATAATGGAAATTCTAAACAAAGAAAAAAAAGTAAAAGTAAATGATCTTGCAAAGCATTTTAATATATCTGAAGTCATGATAAGAAAGGATCTGCAAAGGCTTGAAACAGAAGGGAAATTAAAAAGAACCCACGGCGGGGCCATTCTAAAAAAAGAAATCGTTCATCTTTCTACTCTTGATGAGCGTCTAATAAACAAAACTTCACAGAAAAGTGTTATTGCAAAAAAGATTTATGCTGCTATCTCTGAAAATGAAACTATATTTCTTGATGTTTCCAGCATAAACTACATGGTAGCCGAACTGCTCGCAGAAGAGGACAAGAATATTGTGCTTATCACAAATATGCCCAGTATATCTGCTCTTTTCAGAAAAGACAGCGGAACGGAAATTATTATAACAGGAGGAAATTATAATAAGGAGATCGGCGGAATCGTAGGAAGTGAAGCTATAAACTGCATTAATAAATATAAGGTAGACAGGGCATTTCTCGGAAGCTGCGGAATAAATCCCGAAACAGGCGCTGTTATGAATTTTCAGTCTGAGGACGGCAATACCAAAAAAGCTGTACTTTCCATAGCTAAAAAGAAATATCTCATTGTAGAAACAAAAAAATTCGAATGTGAAGGGACATTCTGCTTTTCATCTTTAAATGAATTCGATACTGTTATCACTGAAAAAAAGCAGGATCAGCTTTCACCTGATACAAAGAAACTTATAAAAAAATTTATGATTGACTTTATTTAATACATTACTTAAAAAGTGCGAAGTTCAGGCATTTCCTCAGCTTCGCACTTTTTATATTTTGGTTTTTCTGGTTTTAGTTATATAGTTTGTCCATTTACTTATTTATCCAACAATTTCTTCCCTGTCTCCATGTCAGTTATCAAAACATTAATATATTTTCCCATTACAGCTCCGTAAATTGCATCTGTTTTTTCCACGCCTCCTGCAATACCTATGGAATATGGGATTTCTGTCAGTTTTTCGAGTCCTATTCCTATCACTCTGTCGTCTAATATTGTTTTTACTATTTTTCCGTCAATATCATAAAACTTTGAACATATCTCCCCTATAGCTTTCTGCTTGCTTGTCTTTTCCTTTATTTCACCGACGTTATTCAGCTGTTTCAGCTCGGAAAGACCTATTTCCCATAAAACATTTGATGATTTTTCCAAAGCTCCTATACCTACCACTGCTATCTGAAGCTTTTCCCATATTTCTATAATCTGCTTAAAAAATGTAGAATTCATAATCTGTTCTTTCATTACGGGAGTGTCTACAATCAGCGGTGATTCTATAAAATAAGGAGTTCCTTTATATAATGTCGCCAGATTATAAATCATGGAATTAATAGACATATAATCTTTCATATTGTTATATCCTCCCAAAAGAGGTATAAAATCTATTCTTTTATTTACATTCAGCGGTTTGTACAAAGAAAATTCCCTGATAGTTTTCCCCCATGTAATACCAATTGTTTCTTTATTTTCAGATATAGTATCAAGGTACGCATGTGCTGCTTCTGCTATATTCACAAGGATATTCTCGTCGCTCGCTACCAGCTGCACGCCTTTCAGCCCGTATTTTTTCTTTAATCTGGTTTCCAGATCGAGCTGTTCCAGATACATATCGTTTATTATTATTTTCACTATTCCCAGTTCTTTGGCCTTTTTCAAAAGTCTGCTTACTTTTGTACGTTCTATTTTCAAAATTTCAGATATCTGATTTTGTGTTAACTCATCGTAATAATATAATTTACAAATTGTCGATAACAGCTTTTTATCAATCATTATTTTTCCCTTCCTGATATTTATTAAATGCAGGGTTCTTTTATTAATATAATATATAATTTTTCATATATTTTGTCAATTAATTTATATATTCTGTACCATTATAAAACAGGTATCAGATAAGAATTCCTGATGTATATATTTTATTAGAAATATAAAAGAATTGTTCAAAAACAATTATCTGTATCTAACAGTGTCCTGATTAAAAATTTCGTAATTGAACTTGTTAATAAGGTCTAGATTTTAGGTAAAATCCCAAAAACTGCTGAATAACAGAAAATTTTAGTTTTAAAACAATTCTTCAGAAAATAATAATTAATTGGGTTTATTTATAATTTGAAAACTATATTTATAAAATATCCAGAAGTGTTTTTCCGTCACCATATACTTTTCCCCAGTCTGAATTAAACTTATCAATACTCCAGTCTGTATACGGATGATAAATCAGCTGTTTTAGCACGTCAGTCCCTACTGTCACCGCTTCTGCTCCTGCAATTATAGCATCATGAACCTGTTTTACATTTTTGAAAGATGCTCCCAAAATTTTTGCCTTGTTATTTTTATCTCTGCTTATTATCTTATATGCTTCCTCCACTACTCTTACGCCATCACCATTTATATTGTCAGCTCTGTTTACATAAGGAGCCATATAATCAGCACCTGCCTGTACTGCCATTACTATCTGCTGTGATGTAAGTATTCCCGTAGCAGTGATATTAAATCCTTCTTTTTTCAGTATAGTCATAGCTTTCAGACCCTCTGCGGATACAGGAATCTTTATATACAGATTAGCCTTAAAAGTCTCTTTCAGCAATCTCGCTTCTTTTACGATTACGTCTGCAGTCATTCCCAATACCTGTACATGAAGCATTTTTTCCGTTCCAATTATTTCTATAATTCCGTTTATTGCATCTTTGTAATCCTTTTTTTCCTTTGCAATTATTGACGGATTTGTAGTTACCCCTACTATGGGAAAGTATTCATTGATTTCTCTGATCTCATTCAGATCTGCCGTGTCTAATAAATATTCCATTTTTCCTCCTGCTATTTTATTTAAAATTTATAATCTCGTTCTATGCACAAATGTGTTTCGAAAACACATACTTATATTCTATTTATACTTTTATTTTTTTAAATTGTCAAGTTTTTATTTGACAGAATAAACTATTGTGCTTTATCAATGTGTATTGCAGCTTTTTTTCAAAATTTTATACTGCTGTCAGTATAAAAATACAGCCAAAAACAAGAGACTTCCACATTTGTACTTTAATAAGCAAAATATTTGGAAATAAAATTTGATAATTTAAAAATAAAATGTTAAAATGGTACAATTTAAATTATACAAGGAGGGAACACAAATGGACAAAATTATTTTATCACCGTCAAAATACGTTCAGGGATATAACATCATGGAAAGGCTTGAATCTTATACTTCAGGCTTAGGAAAAAATTCACTTGTTATTGCTGATGATTTTATTACTAAAATTGTTAAGGAACCTGTTACAAAGAATTACGAAAACAGTGACAACAATATTTTATTTGAAAAATTCAACGGAGAATGTTCAAAAACAGAAATTAACAGATTAATTGAAATAGTACAACAGAATAACATAGACTCTATTGTGGGAATAGGCGGGGGTAAAACTCTGGATACGGCAAAAGCAGTTTCGTATTACGGTAAAATCCCGGTTGTAATAGTGCCTACCATTGCTTCTACTGATGCTCCGTGCAGCGCTTTGTCTGTTATATATACAGATGAGGGTGTTTTCAGCGAGTATTTGTTCCTTTCCAGAAATCCGGATCTTGTGATTATGGATACGAAAATCATAGCTAATGCTCCTGTAAGATTGCTGGCTGCCGGAATGGGAGATGCTCTGGCTACTTATTTTGAAGCGCGTGCATGTACAGCTGCCAATAAAAAAACTATGGCCGGGGGAGTTTCTACAAAAGCATCTGTTGCTCTGGCTGAATTATGCTACAATACACTTTTAGCTGACGGATATCTTGCAAAATTATCTGTTGAAAATAAAGTTGTTACTAAATCTCTTGAAAATATAATTGAAGCAAATACTTATCTCAGCGGAATCGGCTTTGAAAGCGGTGGACTTGCTGCTGCCCATGCGATACATAACGGGCTTACAGTTATAGAAGAATTACACCACTTATATCACGGGGAAAAAGTTACATTCGGCGTATTAGTTCAGCTTGTTCTTGAAAATGCACCAAAAAATGAAATAAATGATGTATTATCTTTCTGTAAAAAGATTGGTCTTCCTGTAAGTTTCAAAGATATGGGAATCGATAACATAAACAGAGAAAAAATTTATGAAGCAGCAAAACTGTCATGTGCAGAAGGTGAAACTATTTATAATATGCCTTTTGAAGTTACAGTTGATGATGTGTACTCAGCTATTCTTACTGCTAATTCACTAGGGGAGAATTTTAATTCTTAATTTTTGATATTTATTATTCTGTTAAAATATATGAAAACCTGATTTTTATCAGGTTTTTCTTTTTTTGTAATGTATTAAATACCCCTTCTGAAAAATTATTTCATTTTTCTGCTATTGACAAAAGTATAAATTAGGGTTATATATTATTATAAGCAATTTTTTTCTATATAAACACAAAATTGCAATTTTTTAAATCTTTTTACGATTTTGTGCAATCATGGAACAAAATTTCATTACAGACATCATGCGTCAATGATTTTTTTTAATTATCTTTGCAATTTTGTGCTAACCATAAACAAAATATCAAAAAGGAGGTGACAAAAGTGATTCAGTTAATCATACTAATTATCTTTGTGTGGGCTATGCAGTGTGTTTTTACTCTTTTTCAGCTGAAATATTTTAACAGGGAATATATACAACTGCGTAAAAAAGGATTTGTTCTTATTGGAAAGCAACGCTCCCGAATAAGCAGAGGCTGTGTAATTCTCCTCCTTATCACAAGGGACGGAGAAATTCTGGACAGCAAAGTTATGAACGGTTATACAGTATTTACAAGATTTAAAAGTATACCTTCCATCATAAATAAAAATATTATGGAAAACTGGGAAAATGAAAAAATGGATACAGTTATCAGAAAGGCATTATACAATGCACAGTCAAATTATATTAAAGAAATAGAAATGCTGAATACAAAAAATATCTCTGCAGAATCATTCAGTTAAAAATAAAATTTTAGGAGGAATCATATGGAATTTTTATCAAAACTGGCCACTGGATTTATTGGTCTGTTTCAGGAAGGCGGAACTGTTTTTGTAGGTCTGGTATCAGGAATACTTCCCCTTTTAATATGTCTGCTTGTAGCTATGAATGCACTTATTAAGTTTGTCGGTGAGGATAAGATAGAAAGACTTGCTCAAAAATCAGCTGTTCACCCATTATTGAGATATCTTGTACTTCCTACTGTAGGTACTTTCTTCTTTATCAACCCTATGACTATGTCTCTGGGAAAATTTCTTCCTGAGAAATATAAGCCGAGTTATTACTCTGCTTCTACATATGCATGTCACACAATGAACGGTTTGTTTCCTCATATTAATCCCGGCGAATTATTTGTTTTTCTCGGAGTTGCCAATGGAATTACACAGCTTGGACTTCCTATTTCGGATTTGGCGCTCAGATATTTTCTTGTGGGAGTAGTTACGAACTTTTTCAGAGGGTGGGTAACTGACTTCACTACTTCTTATGTAGAAAAACAGCAGGGTGTGAAGCTTCCTGCAGAAATAAAATTATAAAGGAGGAAATTTATGTATAAAAAAGTAATAGTTCATGCAGGTGACGGAGGATTCGGAGGCCCGCTCATAATTGCTCCTGACGGGAAGAAAAACGTTATTCTTTATGTAACAGGAGGACATATACCGGAAGTGGCAAAGGTTCTGGCGGAGAAAACAGGCGGGGAACTCGTGGATGGTTTTAAAACAAAGGTCGAAGATGAGCAGATCGCTGCTGTTATTATAGACTGCGGGGGAAATCTCAGATGCGGTATTTATCCTAAAAAGAGAGTTCCTACTATAAATATTATGGCTACAGGTAAAAGCGGTGCTTTGGCACAATATATAACAGAAGATATTTATGTTTCCGCTGTTAAACCTTCTAACATCACAGAATATACCGGAGAAGAAAATATCAACATTCCTGTTCAGGAAAAAGAGCCTTCTACAGAAACTAAACAGCCGAAATATTCCACTGACAAAAAAATCAGCCAGCAATCTTCAGGATTAATGGGAAGAATCGGTATGGGTATGGGAAATCTGGTAAGTACCCTTTATCAGGCAGGAAGAGAAACTATTGACACTATTATAAAAACAATACTGCCTTTTATGGCATTTGTTGCCATGCTTATAGGTGTCATTCTGAAATCAGGAATCGGAGATGTTATTGCCAAAGCCCTTACACCGCTTGCAAGTACCCTGCCCGGCCTGCTTATAATTTCGCTTATATGTTCTTTCCCTCTTTTATCGCCGTTTTTAGGGCCGGGTGCTGTAATAGCACAGGTTATAGGGGTTCTCGTGGGAGTGGAAATAGGAAAAGGAAATATACCGGCACAATTTGCACTGCCTGCATTATTTGCCATTAATTCACAGGCAGCATGTGATTTTATCCCTGTTGGTCTCGGTCTTGCCGAAGCTGAAGTGGAAACTGTGGAAGTCGGGGTTCCCTCTGTACTTTACGCGCGTTTCCTCACAGGAGCACCTACTGTATTCATAGCATGGCTTGCAAGCTTTGGTATGTATTCAAAATAATTCTCGGCAATTTATATGTAAACTACTCTAAATAAGGTACAAACGAAAGGGATGATTCAAATTGGAAAAACAAGTCGCAATAGTCGTAGGCGGAGGGCAGACTCTCGGGGAATTTCTTTCCAAAGGTTTGGCAGAAGCTGGTTATGACGTATTAACAGCAGATATAAACGGTGAAAATGCCAAAAGAGTGAGTGATGAAATCAGCAGTAAATATTCAGGAAATTTTCAAAGTTTTCAGGTTAATGCAACTAATGAAGAAGAAGTCATAAACTTAAGAAAATTTGCAGAGGAGAAATACGGACGTGTTGATCTTCTTGTGTACAATGCCGGAGTGGCAAGAAGTTCGAAGATTGATACTTTTGACCTGAAAGACTGGAATATTTCTGTATCGGTAAATCTTACAGGATATTTTCTATGTGCAAGGGAAATATCAAAAATTATGATAAAACAGGGGTATGGAAATATAATACAGATAAATACAAAGTCCGGCAAAGTGGGAAGCAAGCACAACTCTGCTTATTCAGCTTCAAAATTCGGCGGTGTAGGATTAACACAGTCGCTTGCACTGGATTTAGCGGAGCATAACATTCGTGTGAACAGCCTTATGCTTGGAAATTTACTAAAATCCCCGATGTTCCAAAGTCTTCTGCCGCAGTATGCAAAAAAACTCGGAGTTCCTGAAGATCAGGTAGAAAAAATCTACAGGGATAAAGTTCCTTTAAAGAGAGGATGTGAATATCAGGATGTTCTTAATATTCTCTTATTCTACGCTTCTGAAAAAGCTTCTTACTGTACAGGGCAGTCTATTAATATTACCGGCGGACAGGTAATGTTTTGATTTAATATTTTTAAATAAAAATTCTTTCTAAAAAGCTGTATTATTTTTGATACAGCTTTTTTTATCTGTTAGTCGTCATTAAAAATACCTCAAAGGCAGATTCTCATCCTAAATGCTTTCTAAAATCAGAGTTAATAAGATACAGATTAAAGTGTAAAATTTTATTTCGTATTTATCTTCCATTTGAATGTATTCATTATCTTTTTTTATATTTTTCGGCTGTAAATCTAGCTGATTATAATAAGAGTCGACTATTTTCGGCATTCTTCACAAAAATGACATATTTTAATGATACAATTAGACATTATTATTATAAATTTTCTAGGAGGTAAAATGAAAAAAATTGTATCAGTATTATTATTAATGTTCACTTTCTTATCATTCAGCAATAATTTAGATAAGTATGAATCAAAAAGAATTTTTGAGCAGGGAATGAAGTATATAGTGGCTCAGGATTACAAAGCTTACAGACAAGATCCGGAAATGTCGATATTTATGGAGTTGATCTCTTCAGAAGCTGATTTTAAAGCTATGAGCGGTTTTTCTAAAAAGAATAAGTACGAAGTTACAAAAGTAAAAGAAACAAATAATAAAAGTACTTTAGATGTAAGGGTAAACTATGTTTCATATGACAGCCTTTCAGATGAAGAATTTGTCTCTGCTTTTTTAGAATCACTATCTGATCTGGGCATTTCACCTGATAGTATCAACAGTAAAAATGCAATACTAATTTATGAGAAATTATATGAAAAATATAATCATAAAGGTGTTATGAAAACGAAAAATATAAAAGTAACTATGAATAAAGCCAATGGTTTATGGGGAATAAATTATGATAAAAATTTAGATTTGATCTCCACTCTTTCTGTTTTCCCAACTAAATTTTTTGATCTTATGATGAGATAAACAGAAATTATAAAATAAAAATAATTAAATTTGAAATAGTTTATTTTAGAAATGAGCTTTATGCGGTGCAAACCCATTTATCAGTTTCATCTGGCTTTTAGGAACACTTCATACAGCTCGTTTTTCTTTTTTCGAATATCAGCCGTCTGACCACCATTATTTTTTAACAACCTACATTCAGTAAAATAAATATTTTTGATATCCCTTTTTCTAAATTTCCAAAAAACATTTACCCTTAAAACAGATAATTTCTGAAGTTAATTACAATAAATTTTGTTGTTTTTTTTATTCTAAAAGGTTAAAATGAATTATAGGAAATGAGGTGATATCATGAGAAGATCAGCGTGTATTCTTATTCTGCTTTTATTTTCCCTTATATGTTTTTCAGCTCCGGGGTATAAAACTACAAAAGAATCCGGCGTCAAACTTAAAAAAAATGAACTCGTACAAAATAATCTTCTTATCGAACAGGCATTTAAAGATTCTGTTTCCAGCCATAAAGCAGAAATAGATAAACTTGATACTTATTCGGGAAATATTCCTGACGAGTTATTACAAACTTTTTATTTTTCTTATCTTCTTCTTAACATTAAATCCGAGACTACAAAATATGAAATCACAAAAATTCATTATCTATCACCTGAAAATGTCCTTGTTTCAGTGAAAATAAGCGTACCTGACATTGCTATCCTTATACAAAATAAAGATTTTAATAATTTTATAGATAAAAAGCTTAATGAAAGACTGGGAAATAATTATTCCAGCGATATTGAAAAATTTTCTGACCAGGAAATCAACGAGCTGTACTTCCTGACTTTTATTGTAATTTCAGAAGCAGTATTGAAATATTCCCCTAAAATAAAAGATTTCAAAAGTCAGAATATAGAAATAAAAGCTGCGAAAATAAATAATATATGGACTTTGGAAGATTCCATTTATAATTATACAGAATTTTAAAAAACAATTATTTTTCATAATCAACCATAAAATTTTAAAGAGACAGATCAATAATGAAGCATACTCAGAAAGTCAGATAAAACCGGCTTCCACAGGGGGAGTGTGCAAGAAAGTCTGTAAATTAAATCTGATATAATAAAAGATTTGTTTTTCATATATTGATTTATCTA
>NZ_JAMZGM010000059.1 GCF_024158605.1 Sebaldella sp. S0638
TTCATAATAAAGTCCTCCTGTTTTTAGTTTATCATAAAAAGATTTTTTTATTTACAGACTTTTTATCACAGGCTCAACTTAGCAGTCTGTATATTGTTTTTAATTTATTCATATTTTTACTTATTCTTTCCAGAAAATTTTTCAGTTAATTTTTCTAATATTACATATGTGATACTTTTTATGTTTATAAGTATATAAAATAAAAACACCAGAAAAAGAAAACGAAATACCAGTAATTCCAGCGTAAGATAATCACTGTTTCTATGTTT
The DNA here is from genome assembly GCF_024158605.1 of Sebaldella sp. S0638. Lineage (NCBI taxonomy): Bacteria > Fusobacteriati > Fusobacteriota > Fusobacteriia > Fusobacteriales > Leptotrichiaceae > Sebaldella > Sebaldella sp. S0638. The sequence goes on from NZ_JAMZGM010000059.1 coordinate 270, forward strand.
ATAATCATTTAGCCATATTCTAAGAATCCAGACTAGATTTATTGATATACAAAACTGAATCAATGCAGTAAAATATCCTGTTATAAATTTCTTATAGTTCATAATTATCCAACCAACTCCCGTCTCTTTAATCCCATGATGTCCATATCCAGACTCCGATCATAACAAACATACTTATCAGTATCAATATGCTTATTAATATAATTCTCAAAAAAACTGTCACTCCTCTGTTAAGCTTGAAATTTGATAAATAATCCATAACATAACTCATAATAAGAAAAAATATTGAAAAAAAACTTCCAAATTTCAAGTGAAAATTTTTGTAATCCATTTGAATTTTAAAAACTATGCAGCTCTCACTTTTTACATCGTATAGTTTATTTAAAACGGATTTTGATAAATTTGATATTTCATTTCCATCATAATATTCATTAAAAATTTTCATACAATATAAAGCCATTAAAATTGAAAATATAAATAATATTACTTTATAAAACTGATATTCTTTAGTTTTAAATTTTCCCATAATTAATCCCTTCAAAAGTCTGTCCTAATCTTAATATATCATGATTTTATCTTTATTCAGTATATTAAAAATTCCGTCTCCAGAGCCAATATAATGAGAAAATATGGTTATATTTATAAAATAAAATGTTAATAACAAAATAAATAACCCTGTTAGCAATAATACAATACTTATTTCTTTGGATTTAGACTTATTTTTATATAAACTCAGAGAAAATGCCGAAGCACATATATAAAAAAATATCTGTATACTTCCAAAACTTTTCATATTTCTTCTTGTTTCCAAATTAGCCGTTATCATCTGTTTTTCAAAATCATCTGTATATTTTTGTCTTTCTATATATACTATTGATTTATTATTTGTATATTTATTTTCAAAATTTCTGATAATATAACGAAAATTAAGAATCCCATAGAAAAAAGCACATCCTATAAATAAAAAAGTATAGATTATGAATATAAAATTTAATTTTTTCATTTTTCCTCCTAATTATAATAGCTATTTTGTCCATTTCAAATTATATCTTTTTATATTCCCTTTATTGTCACGAATAAAATCTATTTCATCTTCTTTTATAGAATATGATTTTCCTACTCTAGAAATAACTGTTTCTTTAAAATACTGTTCTGTTGAATTTGCCACTCTTTCTATTGATCCTCTTTTAAATTGATTGACTACATCTCTCGAATTTCCCCCGAAAAGGTCAAGATCCGCAACTTCAGTTGATAATTTTGTTCTTCTAATACCTTCTGCAAAATATTTTTCATTTGTAGTAGTTATTAAATCAATCCACTTCTGCTCACTAATTTTTTCATTTATATAACCTAACCCTTTATTTAATATAACAATTCCGTCTACACCGCTTGTTTTTTTCACTGCGTTTTTATAATCTACTTCCAAGCCCAAAGCCATCAAATAGTAATAAACATGAGCATAAAGCTCTATTCCGATATCTTCATCTGATCTTTCCCCGAATGAATTTCCGGTTATTATTTTATATATCTCTCTTAAAGCTTTTCCAAAACTGATATTCAACGAAATCCCTTTATTTTCCAAACAATATTTAACAAAATAATATTCATTACAAACTACCTGAATTCTATCTCTTAGAAATCTCGCAAGATAATAGCCGGTATTATTATGTGTATGCGATATAACATACCAGTCCATCCCTCTGTATGTTTTCAAACTTCATCACCTTTTTCAATAAATTTATTTGAAAATTTAAGTATCCACTTTGGAACTGAGATAATTATATAAAAAATCAATGCAGTGAAAAGAAATTTTATTAGAAAAAAAACTTCACCATAGACTCCATTTTTATAATCATTTAGACTTATCCTAAAATCCCATACTAAATTTATAGATAATATAAACTGCAAAATTGCTATTATATAGTCCCGTATTATATTTTTTAGTTTTTTCATATAGCCTGCCTTTCATATAAGTCACCTTTATTAACATATATAATACATTCCGCTATTCTATCTCTATTTTTCTCTCACTATATCTTTTTTGTTTTAATGTCATTGAAAAATGTCCATTCCCGCTTCCTATATCGGAACTTTCATTATAATCCGTAACATACATATCCGGCAGCACATAAGACTTGCTGACTCCTTCTGTAATCACCATTTCCAGAACAATATCCCTGTAATCAGTACTCTCTCCGTAAGACAGCGCCCACTTAGCCAGTTCTTTTGTATTCTCTATATTTTTCTGGTACAGATTTCCTAACCCAAGAGCACTTCCGCCGAATTTTCCCATCATTCCGCTTAATGTGCTTGTAAGCCCGCCTGCAAAAGTACTTCCAAGTACCTGTATCCCCTTGCTGAGCCCGCTTGTCAATTCACTCACTCCTGTAGCCGCAAATCCCGAAAGCATCGAACTCATACTCAAAGGCAGTCCGGATTCATTTTCTTCCACATGTGACAGCAATTTCCCCGATACTCTTACCGTAACATTAGCTTCCGAGCTTGAAGTCTGATTTATCGAATAATCTGATATACTTACATCTACACTTACTATTTCATCAGGACTCAAAATTATTCCTTGCTGCCCTCCCGCTAAAGAGCCTAATCCGGGTATGTTCCCCATCATTCCGCCAAGTCCGCCTGATTTAGGCGTATTTCCACCTGCCACAATTCCTGATGTTGCACCGCTTGGCATCGTTAGTCCCTTTCCACCTGTCAAGCCGCCGCCGGAATTCATTCCTCCCATTCCCGGCATTGAAGTTTCCTGTCTTGGCATAATTGTCATTCTAAATCTCATTTCTGTCTCCTCCTCTTATATTATGTATTAAAAACTATATTTATTATTCCCCGTTCTGCTGAAACTTTCACGGGTTAACTGATTTTAGCCCATGATAAACTTATTTTCTGTTCTTACCCCGCATTGAAACCCTTATTCCCAATTCAAGCCATATCAGCTTTATTTTCAATAATATAATCATTAAATATGAATTATTTAATTTATAATATCATATTCTGTAAAATGTTCATAGTATTTTATAAACACTGATCCATTCTCATTATCTCACGCCAATATGAACTCAATGTGAACTAAAAAAATTTATTTATTTAAATCGGCGAACAATAAAAAAGAGTATACCAAATAACTCAAAATATTTAGTATACTCAAATATATTTTCATATTACATTTATTCTTTTATTTCTATAATAGTGCTTTCGGGTTCCAGCTTCTGCACAAACTGCATCACTGTTTCCGCAGTTGCCACCTCTATCTCATCAGGTTTCTTTCTGTCCTTATGATCATCAAAGTGGACATTTCTCGCCACTAAAGGTCCCAATGTACGCTCCAGCATATTTACCTTGATTTTATGCGGTCTGAATCCGTTTACCTTAGTCCAGTTTATAGCATCTCTTCTTGTCTTTACTTTTTTGCCGGATTTTACATAAACATAAGCTTCCAGTACATATTGTACACAATTCTGATATTTATCAGACCATGCATTGGCATTTATAGAATAGACATTACCTTTGAACTTTTCTATTTCTTTACTCTTTATTGCCTCTTTAAGCTCTGTCTGAGTTTCTGCTGAAGGAATAAGTACAAGGCTGTCATATATAGAAACAGGTGCAAAAAACAAGGCCATTCCATCATCATATGTCCCTAATTCATCTGGATTTTCACAATTTTGAAGCAGATTCGTAACTACCCACTTCCCCTGTTCATCTTTCCATGCAATCCCGAGATGAGTATATGATATCCCGTGATTTTCCTTATTTTTCCTTGCCACAAATCCCAGCTCGGCATTATTGCTTTCCAAAAAATCTATGACTTTTCCTGTAAGATCAAAGACCTTTATCGCTTCTTCCCTTGATTTAGGCTCTGTTTTACATACAGATCCTACAGAAAACAAAGGAATTACGCATACCATAAATAAAAACAATATCCTTTTCAAAATTTTTCTCCTTGATTATTTTATCTTATTCCTCTTTCGCTGAGTCCGCTGTATTTCATATCAGAAGGAACCAGAACTATGGGTCTGTCCAGATTAGAAACAAGTATTCCCACATTGATTTTATCAAGTTCCATTACAGCTTCCGCGTTTAAAGCATACACTTCAAGTCCTTCTTCTGAAAAAATATCCTTTGCCCTTACAGTTTCCCCCTGAGCAACAAGATTATCAAAATATTCATATCTGTCCTTTATTGCATAATATCCGTCATCTGATGAAGCTGACAAAATAGCACTGCTGAAGAAAACATAAGACGATGCCTCCAATACTGCCAGACTGTCCAGTGAAACGTCAAATGAATTGTCATTTACACGAATATCAGCAAATACCTGTGTTCCAAAAATAACTGCTAAAATCAAAATTCCTATTTTTTTCATAAAATCACCTTCTATATTATTATTTTACTTTTACTATTTTTTTCTTCCCTGCTCTTATTATCATTCCTGCCTCAGGTGTAACCCTGTGGTTTATATCCTTTACAGGTTCGTCGTTTATCTTTAGTCCGCCCTGCTGTATAAGCCTTCTTGCCTCACTTGTAGACGGAAGCATATTCAGATGTTTTACAAGTATATCAATAACTCCTGTTTCTGTATAATCCAGTTCTACTTCTGGAAGTTCCACATCAAGGTTCTTTTTACTGAATACATTTTCAAACCATTCTCTGGCTTTTACTCCCTCTTCATTATTATGATATATTGTTACTACTTCCACCCCAAGACGTTTTTTTGCTTCCATAGGATGAAGTGTTCCATTTTCCACATCTGCCTTAATCTTGGCTATATCTTCAAGCGGTATATCTGTTATTATTTCATAATATCTAAACATAAGATCATCAGATATTGACATAATTTTACCAAACATATCATTTGGATTTTCAGTGATACCTATGTAATTATTCAGAGACTTACTCATTTTTTCTACACCGTCAAGTCCTTCAAGAATAGGCAGAAGCATACATATCTGCGGATCCATTCCAAAATTCTTCTGTAAATCTCTTCCTTTTAAAATATTAAATTTTTGTTCTGTAGCCCCTAGTTCCACATCACATTTCATTGCAACAGAGTCATATCCCTGTAAAATAGGATACATAAATTCCACTAAAGATACCGGTTTATTTTCAGCAAGCCTTTTAGCGAAATCTTCTCTTGAAATCATCTGTGCTACTGTAAACTGTGATAACAGCCCCAGAAAATCCTGAAGCGATAATTTTTCCAGCCAGTCGGCATTATACATAACTTCTGTTTTCTCGGCATTAAGTATCAAAAATACCTGTTCAAGATATGTAGTTATGTTTCTTTGTATATCCTCAGGAGTAAGCATTTTTCTTGTCTCCGACTTTCCTGTGGGATCTCCTATTCTTGCAGTAAAAGTTCCTATTAAAAACTGCACTGTATGTCCCAGATCCTGAAACTGCTTTAATTTTCTCAAAGGAACGGCATGTCCTATATGAAGGTCTGTTCCTGTAGGATCTATTCCCAGCTTTATTTTTAAAGGTTTATTCTCTTTCAACGACTTTTCCAGTCTCTGCTTTAATTCAACTTCGTTTATTATCTCTTCACAGCCTCTTTTTAATATATTAAACTGTCTTTCTACTTCATTTTTTATATCCATTTATTTCTTCCTTTCCAGATTTTTGTTCAAATAATTATTTTCAGAATTATATTATTTATAAATCATCCCAAGTATCTGAAAATAAAGGAACAAATAATGGCAACTCCAGGTTCAAAAAAACACTCCTTTTCATAACATTCTCCTATTTCCATGATATTTTCTTACTATTATATCATATTTTTTCTTTTATAAGAACATAGATTTAGTATATTGTATTATTTATATTTTCGAATAAAATGATATTCCGGATCATTGTTCTTCACAAGAAAAAAATAATCAAAATAATTTTCTTATTTTATTATATCATAATATACACTTAATAATTTATTTTTTCAAGTCTTTAAATCAAAAAAGTGCTATAATTAAGTATATTCTTATAAAGAAGGTGATTCTGTGATTTATATAGGCGATAATAAAACAACAGGAGAAATAGACAGTTATTCCATTAATACATTAAATATTCCCGGGATTATACTCATGGAGAATGCTGCGAAAAATTTTGTCAGTTCTCTTAACAGAAGTCTTGACAGCTTTCTTATAATATGCGGCAGAGGCAATAACGGCGGCGACGGCTATGCCATAGCAAGGCAGCTTGTTTCTCTTAATAAACAAGTTTCTGTTTTTTCATGTGAAACTTCTAATATGAGCCGGGATTGTCAAATAAATTATGACATCTGCCGAAATCTCAACATTCCTATGGAAAATAACATCTCCAGGTTAAAGGAACTTCTTGTTTCACATGATACAGTTATTGATGCTGTTTTTGGCACAGGTCTTGATAAAGCCCCGAAAGCACCTTATGACGATATTATAAATCAGATTAACAAATACGGAAAATATGTTATTTCTGTGGATATTCCTTCTGGTATAAACGGTTCCACAGGGGAAACCGGCGGAGTTTTCATTAAAGCCGACGAAACTGTTTCCTTTGTTACATATAAACAGGGGTTTCTTAATTATTCCATTTCAGAATCTCTTGGTAAAATAAAAATAGTAAATATAGGACTTCCTGAATATATTATCAAAAAGTTTTCAAATATATTTCTTATGGATAAAAAATATATAAGTAGCCTGCTTACACCCAGGCTGAAATATTCACACAAAGGAAATTTCGGTCATACTCTTGTAATAGCAGGATCGCAGGGATTCACCGGTGCTGCTTTAATTTCAGCCGGTGCTGCCGTAAAGACCGGTTCAGGTCTCGTTACTCTTGCTGTATTTCCGGAATGTCTGAATATGGTTACTTCTGCTGCTCCTGAAGTCATGACCGCTGACCTTGACGATAAAAAACGTCTTTTGGAACTCCTGACAAAATCAGATTCCATTGCTTTCGGCCCTGGTCTCGGCAATACAGACCGGACACTGGAACTCCTGAAATTCATCCTTGAAAACAGCAACGCCCCCATAGTCCTTGATGCTGACGGCATTAACGCCTTAGCAAAAGATCTATCTTTAATGGAAAAATTAAAAAACAGGTGTATCCTTACTCCTCATTTAGGAGAATTTTCCAGAATATCAGGACTTTCCATAAAAGAAATTTCCAAAGACAGAATTAAAGCTGCAAAGGATTTTGCGGAAAAATATTCTGTAATTTTATTATTAAAGGGTTATAATACAATTATAACAGACGGATGTGATTTTTATGTGAACACTACAGGAAATTCTTCAATGGCTAACGGAGGCATGGGTGACACACTCACAGGTATCACAGCTTCACTTATTTCACAAAAATACACAATTTTTGACTCAGGAAAAATAGGAAGCTTTCTTCACGGATATATCGGGGAGAAGTTAAGTAAAAAAGCATTTATTGTTACCGCAGAAGATATTATTAAAAATATTCCCTTTTATCAGAAAAAATTATTTTTATAATTTCTATAGAAAACAATTTTTGACAAAATATTGCCAACGGTAACTTCGGGTCAAAAAACGCAATCCACCTAAGAACATATTTCCCAGCAATATCTCTGCATTAAATATCAATAATTTCCTGCTGTTTCAAAAAATTCACTTCACATTTTCAGTGAATTTACACGGCTAAAAATATATTATTACTAGAAACCGTGATATAATAAATGTATAAAAACAAAGATCATTTATAAATTTTCATAAATATTCATATTATTAGGTAAAGGAGTGTAAAATGAAAAACTTTAATTTTCATGCCAGAACTGAGATTCTTTTTGGAAAAGGACAAATTGAGGCACTTCCTAAGGCATTGGCACCTTATGGAAAAAAAGTCCTTTTGGTTTACGGGGGAGGAAGTATAAAAAGGAACGGTGTCTATGACAGTGTAATAAGACTTCTTGGAGAAAATAACTTTGAAGTAACTGAACTGTCAGGTGTAGAACCGAATCCGCGTATAGAAACTGTGAGAAAAGGCGTGGAGTTATGCCGTGAGAATCAAATCGAGGTCGTTCTTGCTGTAGGCGGCGGCTCTACTATTGACTGTAGTAAAGTTATCGCCGGCGGGTATTTTTATGACGGTGATGCTTGGGATATTGTACTTGATAAAGAAAAAATAACAAAGGCACTTCCTATTGTCACTGTTCTTACTTTAGCAGCTACAGGATCAGAAATGAATAAGAATGCTGTTATTTCAAAAATGGATACCAATGATAAAATAGGTACTTCTTCACCTGAATTTGTCCCTATGGTGTCTATCTGCGACCCTGCATATATGTATACACTTCCTGCTATTCAGACTGCTGCGGGAACTGCTGATATAATGTCACATATTTTTGAGAATTACTTTAAGTCAGAAGAGGACACATATGTTCAGGATCGTTTTGCAGAAGGTATATTAAGAGCGTGCATTCACTACTGCCCCACAGCAATAGAAAAACCTGATGACTACAGTGCAAGGGCAAATCTGATGTGGTCTTCCACTCTTGCGTTAAACGGACTTACAGGAGTAGGAAAAGGACAGACATGGTCATGCCACCCGATTGAACATGAACTCAGCGCTTACTATGATATTACACACGGAACAGGACTTGCTATTCTTACACCAAGATGGATGCGTTATATTTTGAGCGATAAAACCGTTTCAAAATTCGTAGACTACGGTGTAAATGTATTTGCCCTGAATCCTGATGAAGACCCGTACAAAATTGCCAATAAAGCAATTGATCTTACAGAAGAGTTTTTCAAAAAGATCGGTATACCAATGCAGTTAAGCGAACTTGGAATCGGTACTGAGAAATTTGATGAAATATCACAAAAACTTAACGGGAAATTCAAAGATGCCTATATACCAATGACTCCTCAGGATGTTAAAAAAATACTGGAAATGTGCTTATAGATGAAAAACAGACTGTTAAAACTATTTTTAATACAGTCTGTTTTTCTTTGAGACAGTAAAAATTTTATTATAATAATTTTCTTGACTCTGGTGTAACACAGAAGTTTATAATACCAATATGTAACTGTAACGGAAAATTTTTCAAGGCGGTGATATTATGTTCAAAACAGGTATTTTTTCTAAAATGAGCGGTTTATCCGCAGATACACTTCATCATTATGAAAAAATGAGAATTCTTATACCAGAATATGTTGACGGCGACACTGGTTATCGTTATTATTCAGCTGCACAGCTGCTTACAATTAATAAAATAATTGCTTTAAAAGATGCCGGTTTCTCTCTCAGGGAAATAGCCTCTATTCTAAATAATGAAAATGACAGCTCTTCACTTACTGCTTTACTTGAAGAAAAAGCACTAAACCTTGAAAAAACTCTGGAACAGGAAACGGAAAGGCTGAAACGTCTTTATACCAACATATTTTTAATAAAAAACGGAGGTGTCCCGCTGATGAATGAAATTACAGTCAAGAAAACCGAAGCTGTTCTGGCAGCTTCTTTAAGGAGATCATTTCATAAAGACTTCTTTGATGAAGAACTGGATAAAATGTGGGCTAGTGTTAATGATTCCATTGAAAAACATAAAATTAAGAGAAGTGTGCCGTGTCTGATGATTTACCACAGAGGGTGGTGGGATTTTGCAGATGATGAAAAAGAAGAAAGTAAATTCCTTGATGTGGAAACTGCCGAACCTGTACTTAAAGTATTTGACTCTGATGATGATGTTCAGGTATACAGGCTGCCTGCCGAGGAAAAAATGGCATGTGTTATTCATCAGGGTTCTTTTGAGACTATAGGCGGTACTTTCGAAGCCTTTTTCAAATGGATCAGAGAAAATAATTATACTGTAAACGGCCCGTTGCGGGAAATTTATCATAAAGGTGACTGGGCAACCGATAATCCTGAGGAATATATCACAGAGCTTCAGGTTCCGGTGAAATAACTCTGCTACTGAAATTCAAAATTCAATAAAAAAATCTGGTAGATTAAATTCCACCAGATTTTTTATATAAATATTTCTGATTTAAAACCTATTTTCCTTACGCTTCAACCATAAATCAAAGTTATTTTTTATTTTTTTAAAAGTTTCATTATCTTGATCTTTTTGATATAAATCTTCTGTTATATTATCTAAAAATTCAAACATCACATCTATAAAATATTTTCTGTCAATATATTCTGACCCTTTTTTACAATCATATTCAATTCGTTTCTCTTTATAATCTTCATTGCTCCAGGCAATCTCTATTTTGTCATTTCTTCTGTAAAAACAGACATCTGATATAAGAGACCCACCGGATTCTGCCCTCCATGCATGCCGCCTTATCCAAGTATTCAAACTTCCATACCAAAGATCAAATTCCAAATCATCTTCCCATTCTTTATCATATGCTGTTTCTAATATATCATTTAAATTTTTTTCAGATTGAAAAAGAGGAAACGGATCATGTCCGATTATATACTCCAGATTATCTACCAGCCACTCTGTAACATACATCAGATTCCATTCATATTTTTTTACTTCCCCATTTATTTTTCCTCTGCATAAATCTTTATTTCTCACATAAATTTCAAAAGTTCCCCAGCTATCTGAAAAATATTTTGATTCCTCAAAAGGGTCTTCTGTTAATTCATAGATTAACTGTAATTTGTCTTTTTCTCCAAATTTTTTCATAAATCTCCCGACATATTTCTTAAATATTTAATTCCAGCCTCATATAAAGCCTATCTTCATTCTCACCGTATTCCTCAGTCAAAAGCTCTGCTTTCTCAAAGCCATGCTTCAAATAAAGTTTCACAGCTTTATCGTTCGCAGGATCTACAGTAAGTGTAACAGCTTCTATTCCTGAATTCTTCATTTCCTGTATTACAAAATCAAGTAAAACAGAACCGTAACCTTTTCTTGAAAATTTTTCCTTTGTAAAAAAGCCGTAAATATACGCATCTTTTGTATCAAATGTTCTCATGATTTCTGCTGCAGATACAATTTCTTCATTTTCCAGCAGAACATAGACTTTCCCATATCTTACAAAAGGCATTATTGTCCATCTGCCTATGCCCCCGTCACCAAAAATCAGATCTTCATACTCTGCTATATCATTTATATGCCCCTTCTCAGAAGGGAGAAGTTCTCTTATTTCCATAAAGCCTCCTTTTTTACTATTTAATAATTTACCTTATATAAATACAGCCCTTCTGACGGAGCAAGGATTTTTTCACCGTCAGAATCAGGATTACTAAGTTTATCACATATGTAATCAGGATTTTTCTTTCCAAAATACACAGCCAGCGTACTTCCTATCATTATCCTTACCATTGTTTTCAGGAATGCCTTCCCTTCTATTTCTATAAACAGTCTGTCATCCTTTTCATAACATCTGATATTATTTATCTCTCTTTCTGGATTTTTATTATCTTTATCTTTCTTTCTGAAACTGTCAAAATTATGCCTTCCTATGAACGGTTCCATAATCTTTTGCAGTTTTTCCGGATCGGCTTTCCTCTCCAGTGCTGAAACATAACTGCTTTCAAACGGCGTTATTTCATCTTTAGGCTTCATTACATAAAGATACGTTCTGGTTTTCGCAGAAAATCTCGCATGAAAATCCATATCAGTCTCTTCGGCTCCGGTTATTCTTATTCCGTCAAAAAGAGTTCTGTTCAATATTTTTTTTATAACATCAGGAGAAATATCTTTTTTCATAAAAAAATTAGAAACCTGTCCCAGTGCATGCACACCTTTGTCTGTTCTTCCTGATGAAAGAAGGTTTATTTCCTCGTCAAAACAATTTCTTATTACTTCTTCTATACTTCCCTGCACTGTTTTCCTGTTAACCTGTCTCTGAAATCCTGAAAATTTTGATCCGTCATATTCATAGACTATTTTTATATTTTTCATTTTTTCTCCCTGATTTTATATTACTATGATTTATAAAATATTATAACAATTCAGGCTTTGTTTATCAAGTAATCCTGTTTTTTACAATATTTTTTCACAAAATTCATCTCTATTTTACATTGTCCGGCTATAATAAAACAAATATTTTAAACAGGAGGATATATTAATTATGAAAGTAAAATCATTTATAATACTGACTTTTTTTACTATGTTTACCGGCATTTATACTGTTCCCCTTGAAAAAACGGAAACAGGATTTGCCAAAAATGTTATTATTCTTATTCCTGACGGTATGAGTACCGATGGTGTTACACTTACCAGATGGGTATATAATGACGGAAAACCTTTAAACATGGATGAAATAGCATCCGGACTTGTAAGAACTCATAATTCCGATACCATTATTGCAGATTCTGCTCCGGGTGGAACTGCACTGGCAACAGGACACAAAACACAGGATAAATTAATAGGAATAAAACCTAAAAAGGCTGTTCTTTACGGTTCTGACAAAAATGACGAAAAAGATTATTATTCCCCTGTGGCTTCTGTTTTGGAACTTGCTAAATCAATGGGAAAATCTACAGGAATTATAGCTACTTCAGAAATCATGCATGCTACACCTGCTGATTTTACAGCCCATGCCACACACAGATCGAATTACAACGATATCACAGAACAGCAGGTTTTTCAAAATCTTGATGTGGTTTTCGGCGGCGGAGAATTTTTCCTGAAAGCTGAAAACAGAGAAGATAAAGAAGATATGATTAATGTACTAAAAGAAAATAATTACAAAGTAATAAAAACCAAAAAAGAACTGGATCAGCTGAAAAACGGGAAGGTGTGGGGACTTTTTTCTTCCAAGGATATCCCATATGATATTGACAGGACTACAGAGCCGTCACTGACTGATATGACGAAAAAGGCAATTGAGCTTCTATCTAAGAATGAAAACGGATTTTTTCTTATGGTGGAAGGTTCAAAGGTAGACTGGGCAGCTCATGCCAATTCTCCTGCCGGTCTTATAAGTGAAATCAGATCTTTTGATAATGCTGTCGGTGCTGCCCTGAATTTTGCCAAAAATAACAAAGACACTCTTGTTATTGTTGTAAGCGATCATGGAAACGGCGGAATCACAATCGGCAATCAGGACACAACTGGTAATTACCCTGAAATACCTTTGGAAAACTTCGTTTCTACATTACGTAAAGTCACTTCCACAGAAGAAGCACTTTCCAAAAGAATCGCTGAAAAGCCTGAGAATACCTCTAATCTGATACAAAAATATTTCGGTTTTACACCTTCTAATGAAGAAATACAAAATCTGAAATCTAAAAGCAAGGCTGCTGATATACAAAAAATCCTTGCCGAAATGCTGAATAAAAGATCACACCTCGGGTGGACTACAGGTGGTCATACCGGCGAAGAAGTGGTACTCTATGTTTATGCAGATGATTATAAAAATATTCTTGGAGGTACAGTGCAAAATTCTGATATTGCCCGTTATATGGCAAAAGCCATGGCTGGTGACCTTGATAAGCTGAGCAGTGAATTATTTGTTCCTTCAAAAGATTTTAGTAATTACGGCATAACAGTTTCTACTGATCTTTCTGATAAAAATAACCCAAAATTTATCCTCACAAAAAACAATAATAAATATCTCTTTTTTGAAAACAGAAACTATCTTGAAACTAATAACAAAAAAATCAATTTTAACGGTGTAGTTGTTTATAACGAAGAGGAGCTTTTTATCCCTCTTAATGCACTGAAACTTCTTAATTAGCCATAGCTTTTTTATATAAGCTGTCCGCTTTTAGATATTATTCTAAAAAATCCGGACAGTTTTTTTTATTGAAGTATAGCCTGATACAATATATAATTAAAAAAAATAATTTAGAGAGGTGTATATTTTGTTTAGAATTGGGGAATTTTCCAAACTCACGCAGATTTCAGTAAGGATGCTCAGATACTATGATAAAAACAATCTTTTAAAACCTGAAAAAACTGATCAGTTTACAGGCTACAGATACTACTCTTCCAATCAGATCCGCGATCTTCATAAAATTATTTTCCTAAGAGATCTGGGATATAGTACAGCTGAAATTTCCAATGCACTAAAAAACTGGAACGGTATTTTTATGCGTGAACAAATGGAAAATAAGAAACAGGAAATCGAGAAAAATATCCAGCAGGAAAAATTGAAAGCCTCGAGATTAAACAGGCTTATAAACAGTATTGAAAGTGACAAATTAGAAATAAATTATGATTTCAATATAAAAAAAATACCTGATTTTAAAGTTTTATCATTAAGAAAAACTGTTCCTGATTATTTCCATGAAGGCGCTCTCTGGTCAGAGTTATATGAATTTATTGAAAAAAATAATATAAAACTCTCTGCCAGTCCTTATGATTTTGCAGTTTATCATGATTCTGGGCATAAAGAAAGCAATATTGACATAGAAGTCTGTGCTGTTGTGGAAAAAACAGGTAAAAATCACGGCAGTTTTAATTACAGGGAAGTAAAAGGAACAGATACAATGGCATGTACTATGGTTTTCGGCCCTTATGAAAAAATAGCGTCTGCTTTTCTTGGATTTGTAAACTGGATTTCCGAACAGCCTGAATACAGAATGTCTGGTAAAAACAGACAGGTCTGCCACCGCGGCTCATGGAATGAAAATGATCCGTCAGGCTATCTTACAGAAATTCAGATTCCTCTTAAAAAAAATTTTTGATTTTATCTGAAATTTGTTGACTCTCACATGGTGGCAGGGTTTAAAATACTGATAATTCAAATAAGGAGGTAATTATAATGAAACAATTTTATGTTAATCCCGTGGGGAAAATTATCAGTAATGAAAGCGGGTTTTTTGTACAAATAGATGAAAAGTATATTCCTGCACTAAAAGAACTAGGCAGTTTTAGTCATGTGAATATCATCTGGTGGGCTGATAAATGTGATTCAGAAGAATTCAGAAATACTCTTACTACAGAACAGCCTTATAAAAACTCTCCCTCTGCTATGGGAATTTTTGCCACACGTTCCCCTGTAAGACCTAATCCTATTGCTGTGAGTGTCGCACAGATTATACATACTGATTATGAGAAAGGGATTATTCAAATAAGTTATACAGATGCTGAGAATAATACGCCTGTTCTCGATCTGAAACCATACACACCAAGTATCGAGAGGGTGGAAAGCTTCATATCTCCGGAATGGTGCAGACACTGGCCGGAAAGCATGGAAAAATCCGGGGAATTTAACTGGGAAGATGAGTTTAATTTTTAACTGTACATTATTTTTCGTAAGACAGAATATTTAATATGTTGATTTTTTGCAGATTTTTACTTTGTTATTCAGAATATCAGGGTAAAAATCTGCTGATATTCTAACCTGATATTATTTCCAAAATCCAAACATAATAAAAGAGGCCCATCGCTGAGCCTCATGAAGGAGTTTTATGAAGAAAAATTTCTTTCTTTTCTTATGTAAACATTCTAACCTTATTTTCTTAGTAATTCCTTTATTTAATCTTTTAATTGAGTTTGTTTGTGATTTTACTGGTTTTTTTATCTTAAAAAAAAATAAATTCCCTGTTAAAACACCTTTTTTTAATTTTTTCCATACTCTAACCCTGTACAATCAATAAACTTTTAATCTTCCAGTCTTTCCAGCATCTTTTCATTATAACCAAAAAGATAAGTCAGGATAAATCCTCCCAGATATGAAGCAATCAAGGCTGCCAAAATCCATACTATAGCTCTTTTATCATTCGCAACAGTAAGAAGCATTAATCCCGAAGGCCCTATTACCGTACTTCCTATATTTTTCCCTGCTGCCAGTACCGCACCGCCGAAACCTGCACCCAGACATGCTGTGATAAAAGGATAAAACAACGGCAGAGAAACACCGTATATCAATGGTTCCCCTATTCCCAGAAAGCCTGCGGGAAGCGCTGAACTTATTAATTCTTTCAGTCTTTTATCTTTAGTTTTCATAAGTACCGCTATTGCTGAACCTACCTGCCCTGCTCCCGCCATTCCCAGTATTGGAAATAAAACCGTGTATCCATAATCCTGAATCAGCTGTACATGTACAGGTGTAAGTCCCTGATGAAGCCCTAACATAACCAGAGGAAGGAAAGATGCTGCCATCACATATCCGCCTATTATTCCACCCTTATTCAGCATTACATCCAGAAGTATAAAAGTTATCCCTTTCATGATTACTGCAGCTACAGGCATTACTATTGCTATTGTTACTGCTCCGCCGATAAGTATAGTCAATACAGGAATTATAAACAGATCCAGCGAGGCCGGAACTATTTTTCTAAGGTTCTTTTCAATAAATGCAAAAACGAACGCCGCGAAGATAACACCCAAAACTCCGCCGAGATTAGGTGAAAGCTTAATAAATCCGTTAAATAAAGTAAGCGGATTATCAGGCTGACCCGCCAAAGCAGGCATAACTATCATTGCCCCGGCTATTGCTCCTAAAACAGGTGTTCCTCCGAATTCTTTACCTGCATTATACCCTACCAGTACATTCAGAGACCCTAACAAAAGCCCGCCCATTGCTACCAAAAGCATAAACCACGGATTAGTAACTATTCCTTTGTCAAGAAAGCCCCAGACTCTTGTAATGGCAAGCACAAGACCTGTCCCCACGAATCCGGGAATCAAAGGTATAAAGATATTACCTATATGCTTCAATCCTTTTTGAAATGAAGTTTTTTGTTTTGATTTCACTTTTTCTTTTGTTTTTGCCTCAAGATTATCAAGATTTTCATTTATTTCAGAACTTCCTGACATCCCTGTCACTTCGCTGAATGCCTCTCTCAGCCTCTGCGCATGACCTACACCCACTATTATCTGTGTTTGTTCCCCCGGCACCACACCAAGCACGCCTTTTAATTCCTTTATCTTTCCGGCATTTACCATATCCGGATTTTTCACATTTATACGCAGTCTTGTCATACAGTTTGTGAAGCTATTTATATTTCCTGTTCCTCCTAAGTCTCCAAGAATCTCTTTTGAAAGATTTTTGTAATCCATCATTTCCTCCTTTTAGTATTCGATTTATTTTATGGCTTCTCTTACAAAGCCTTCAGCTTTTTCCAGTCTCTGTACAGCTTCTTCATAACCGCATCCTGCAAGTATCATTACTATAGCAGTTTTCACATGCCATTTTGCGGCAACAAGTGTTTTTTCAGCTTCTTCATATGATGCTCCCGTGGCTTCCATTACAATTCTTTTTGCTCTTTCCACAAGTTTTTCATTTGTCGCTCTTACATCTACCATTAAATTCCCGTATACTTTACCTACACCAACCATAGAAGCTGTCGAAATCATATTCAGTATCATTTTTTGCGCGCTTCCTGCCTTTAGTCTTGTAGACCCCGTAAGCACCTCAGGGCCGCAGTCTACCTCAATTGCCACATCAGCATATTTTGAAATCTCGGCATTTTTATTACAGCTGACTGCTACAGTAGCTGCACCGATTCCATGTGCATACTCCAGCCCGCCTATAACATACGGTGTTCTCCCACTTGCTGCTATTCCTACTATAATATCATTATTTCTGATATTCAGCTCTTTCAGTTCCTTTTCTGCGAGTTCTTTTGAATCCTCGGCACCTTCTATTGCTTTTATGAAGGCACTTTCTCCCCCGGCTATTATTCCCTGAACTTCATCAGTAGTCCCGAAAGTAGGTGAACATTCCACAGCATCTAGGACACCCAGTCTTCCGCTTGTACCGGCTCCCATATAAATAAGGCGTCCTCCTTTTTTCAGATTTTTTATTATTGTCTTTACAGCTTCTTCCACATCAGGAAGTGTTTCCTTCACAGCTTCCGCTACTTTTCCGTCCTCTTCGTTCATTATCCGCAGAAATTCCCCCGGAGTCATCTGATCCAGATTCTGTGTTTTCGGGTTTCTTTTTTCAGTCATTAGATTTTCAAGCATATTATCTCCCTTTCTATACATTATAATATTAATTTTTATTGTAATATATTATACCGCATTGTTAGATTTTTTCAATTTCAAACCTCAAAAATGAAAAAAATTTTCAAAAATAGAAATCTGTAATTAAAAAAAGCCGCATCAATATTTTTGACACGGCATTGTTTCTTTTATTTATAAAATCCGTTTTTATTTCTTTTTACTTTCTTTTATATCTTCCAAAAGCTCCTCAATATTCGGATCATTCAAGTAGTTGGTAATCGCGATTATCTTTTTATCCTTATGAGACATTTCTGTTCTACCCACAAGATTTTTATGCACTACTATAACATCTGAATCCTCGGGAATATTTTCTATACTGTAATTATTTACTATAATATCATCAATATTTTCCTTTTGAAGTTTTTTCTTAAAAGTAGCTGCTCCGAAAGCACTGCTTCCCATACCTGCATCACATGCGAAAGCAACTTTTTTTACATTCAGAGTCACTGCTTTATCTTTATTCAAAAGCTCTTTTCCTTCTGCCTTCATAGCTTTTGATTTTGCTACAGACTCCTCAAAAGTGTCAGTTTCCTCATCTTTACTCTTATCAAGCTTTAGTATAAATGAAGTAACAAAAAATGAAACAACCGCGGCTACCAGTACCCCTGCTATTACACCCACAAAGTTCCCGCGCGGAGTAAGTGCAAGATAAGCAAATATTGATCCCGGACTAGGCCCTGCTACAAGTCCCACTCCAAAAAGCTGAAAAGTTGCTATCCCTGACATTCCTCCCAGAATCATCGCAATAATTGTAAGAGGTTTCATTAATACATAAGGGAAGTATAGTTCGTGTATTCCTCCGAAAAAGTGGATAATTATTGCACCCGGTGCTGTCCTCTTAGCAGATTTTTTCCCAAATACAGAATATGCCAGCAGAAGACCAAGCCCCGGCCCCGGATTAGAAGCCACCATAAAGTAGATTGACTTTCCTGCCTGAAGCGTATCCTGCATTCCCAAAGGATAATAAATACCTTGATCTATTACGTTATTCAGGAATAATACTTTTGCCGGTTCATTTATTAATGACAGCAAAGGCAAAAATCCAGTGGCTACCAGTGCCTTTATTGCAATAGTAACAAAATTATTGGCACCTTCTATAGTAGGCCCTATTACTATGAACGAAAACATCATTAATATAAAACCGAGAATTCCTATGGAAAAGTTATTTACTATCATTTCAAATCCACTTGGTATTTTTCCGTCTATAGCATTGTCAAATTTTTTGATTATCCATCCTCCAAGAGGCCCGACTATCATCGCCCCCAAAAACATAGGTATTTCTGCACCTATAATAAGACCGAATGCACCAAGAGCACCCATTACCGCTCCTCTTTGACCGGCTACCATCTTTCCGCCTGTATAAGCTAAAAGTACCGGAAGCAGATATTTGATAACAGGCCCGACTAAAACTGCAAACTTTTCGCTTGGAAACCATCCTGTAGGTATGAATAAAGCCGTTAATATCCCCCAGGCTATAAAAGCCCCTATATTAGGTAAAACCATATTAGTCAAAAATCCACCAAAAGCCTGAACTTTTGCACGTGCCGAAGCATTTTGACCAGAAAAACCAGCATCGATATTCATTTTATTCCTCCTTATTTTTACATTTAATTTTCTTTCTGCAGGTTTTCTGACCTGACAGATAAATTAAGAGAAATGATATTTCAATGTACTAAGATACCACTTAAAAGATTTATTTCATAATTTTTTATGTTTTCTGTCATAACTTTATCCCTGTTCTCTTCTTCTGTTTCTCTTTATTAATCTTTTCCGGATACTTTTATATGTTTTTCCCTCTAAAAACTGCTTAATCTTATATCCTCCAGATTTTATGAAATTAATTTTTTGGCACTAAAATAAACATTATTTCTCTAAAATAATTTATAATAAACTGCTGCTTTGGCATGCAGAATAATTATTATTTTTTGTCCTTTATTTTGATAATCTGATAATTTCATAATTTTTCGCAATTATGTCTGTTAATTCCTCATTCTGCAGCTGTGTAAAATGTTTTACCGCTTCTTTTATCCCGTACAGCTTTATGTAATCTTGTATTTCCACAGATTCTTCATCTTCAGGGTTATAAAAACAGAAAGCCAGTGCTATTGCCTTAGTAATAAAGACAACAGGCAGTCCCATATCATAGAGTTTTCTTGCAGGTGCCGTGAGCCGTTCATCATATCCTACTTTTCTCACAGGAGACCTTCCCACACGGAATACACTGTCGCTTATACTTGTATTCCCATGCCGTTTCAGTGTTTTTTCTATATATGCATTCATCTCTTCACCAGATATACCATACTCTTTTATGAGATATTCCGCATTTTCCTTCATGGTGTTTCTTACAAAATCTTGGATCTCTTCTCTTGCGAGTGCTTCCTGTACAGTCTTGCATCCCGCGGCAAAGCCTGCATATGCTGCTGTCGCATGTCCGGCATTTACACAGTAAAGTTTTCTTTCTATGTAAGGTTTCATATACTCCACATAAACTGCACCTTTTATTTTCAGTGTTTTCCCGCTTAATATCTCTGATTTATTTATAACCCACTCATAATACGGCTCTACCACTGCTATATCTATCCCGTCGAAATTTTCGGATAAAGCCTGTCTGTCTATTGCCGAATTCGGGAAACCTGTATTTTCCTCTATTATACCCGCTTCTTCTGCTGAAACCAGATTTAAAATTTCCTTTTTCAATATTGATGAGGCATTTATAGCGTTTTCATTGGCTATAATATCTATCCTGTCCTTTTTCATCCCGGCTCTTTTAAGCAGACCCTTTGTAAGAAGCGGTGCTATACGCGGCAGGTTATTTACTCCTGTTGATGTAGTAATAATATCTGCCTCTGTTATTTTTTTTATGATTTCCTCTTCCTGTGTAAGGCTGTTTAATGCTGTAACAGGTGATATTTTCCTGATATTTTCCACTCCGTCAAGTATTTTCATCATATAATATTTATCATCATTGAGCCTGTTTACCACATCACTGTTTACATCCACAAAACAAACTTCAAAATCTGATTCGCTTAAGAGGCACCCTATAAAACCTCTCCCTATATTCCCTGCTCCAAAATGTACTGCATTCATATTAGACTCCTTATCTCACAGACTTTGCTGTATTATTCCAGATTTGCATGATACTGCCAGAGTGACTTCATATCCATATTCTTTTCTCTGATAATCATCAAGGCAAGTGTATCGCCCAAAAGAAGCAGACTTTGTTCAAAAAGGCTTGTCATTGGCTGTACAGACGGCACTTCATTTGGCAGATTCAGCTTTGTGCTTACCGGTATTCTTACGAAAATATCTGTGTTAGCTTTCATAGAACTATTAGGATTTGACCCTATATGTGCTACCTGTGCATTCAGACTTTTTGCCTTTTTGGCTATAATCAGCGGGAAGGCACTCTCTCCGCTTCCTGACCCTACTATTAAAAGGTCTTTTTCTGTTATTGCTGGTTCTGTTATCTGACCCACCACATATGTTTTTATTCCAAGATGTGCAAGTCTTTTGGCTATGGCTTCCAGTGACAAAAGCACTCTTCCTACTCCCACAAAAAATACTTTCTCAGCTTTCTGAATACCTTCCAGAAGTTTTTCCACTTCTGTTTCTTCTACCTGTCCGAGAGTAACTGTCAGTTCCTCTGTGATTAGTTTCTGCACTTCCATATAATCTGATTTAACCATTAAAAATTACCTCCTTTCAATCCTTCACTTATACTTATATCTAAAAGTTTTTTATTTTCACTGATTGTTTTTCCCGGAATGAAAAGACTTGTACTTCCCACCACAAGACTGTCAGCACCTGCGCTTACAAGCTTTGGAATTGTCTCCAGAGAAACACGTCCGTCTACCTGAATTTTTACATCTAAATTATTTTTTTTGATTAATTCATAAAGATCCTTTACTTTCTTATCTGCATAACTTACCTGCTTTTCACTTTTATCAGTGGCAAAACCGGGATTAATAAGCATCAGCAGTACACTGTCACACTGCGGCAGTATATATTCCAATACTGACAGTGATGTAGCAGGATTCAAAGCTATCCCTACTTTAGCCCCGCTTTTTTTTACGAGATTTATAAGACGGTCTGTGTGAAAGCTGCTTTCATAGTGAAATGTGATGCTTTCTGCACCTATATCCACCATTTCATTTATAAATAATTCGTTATTCATTGACATAATATGCACATCAAATTCCATATTTGTTATTTTTCTTATTTTTTTTACTGTATCAATTCCAAGCGGCATACTCGGACTGAATAATCCGTCAATAAGGTCTATATGCAGAGAGTCTACTCCTATTGCTTCCAGTTCCTTTATACTATTTTCCAGATTTACAAGGTCTGCACACATTACAGACGGTGATATTGCTATTTTTTTCATTTTGATCCTCCTTTGCTTCGATACACTTATTATATCCTGTTTTTATTTTTTGTCAAGCACAAACACGCAAAATAAATTATAAATATGCATATTTATAATTGTATACACGCAAAAATATGCCGAATTTTCTTTGTTTTATTATTTTTTTCAATAATAAAAAATTTTTTTTATAGAAAGATATAAATATATTAAAGCAAAATATCAGTGTAAATCTCCCTGCTGCGTTATTTTATCCATTGAATATTTTCTGCATAATTTCCTGTATAAATTTTCAGCTCCATTGCCTGAAAAACAAAGACTTGAAACAACATCCGCATAAACCTGTAATTTATCAGCAGAAGAACTCAATCTTTTATACATCGACTCATTTATTTTACTTAAAAATATTAATCTTTCTAATTTTCATACACTCTTTTAAGTTTTTGCATGTTTGCGCGCGTTTAAATATTTTATACTGCATTTTTTCTTGATTTATATATGTTTGTATTTGAATTTCCTAGTGATAAAATTGAAGATACCGATGTTAATTCATTTGAGGTTATTGACGACTGGTATTCGAGAGATAAAAGTTTTGTTTTTTATGAAGGGAAAAAAATAAATAATTGTGATATTGAGAGTTTTTCTATTTTTAATGCCTGGTTTTCAAAGGATAAAAATAATGTTTATTTTGAAAACACTATTCTTGAAGATGCTGATTTAGAGACTTTTCGGATTGATGATACTATGAATAACACTGCTGGTGATAAAAACTATTTATATATAATTGATCTTGACAGTTAGAGAGGCTTTCTAACAAATAACATAAAAAATAAAAACAGGAAGTAAAACTGCCGCTTCCTGTTTTTTGTAAAATATTTGCTAAAAATAAGTAAAGTATTCCCGAGAAACTTTAAATCTCCCCTACTACTCTGCAAGGAAGCCCGCTCATACCTCCAAAATTCACCGGATAAGTATTTACCACAAAAAATTCATGTTTTTTCCCATTTAAAACCTTATCAAGATTACAAAGATTTTCTATTATAAATACTCCTCTGTCTGCACAATACTGATCTTTTGGAGTATGCTCCGCACCTCGTCTTACACCTGCGAAATCTATCCCGATTATAGAAACCTTTTTATCCAAAAGCAAATCTATAAGTTCATTTGATAATTCCGGATGCTCTGTGAAATATTTTTTTGTGCCGTATCCCTCGTCTTCTATAAATCCTGTATAAAATGCCACAAACATGTTTTCTTTCACAAGAGACATATCAATATCCCCGGAAAGTATTTCCCTGTCTTTCATCTCCCTTACATTAAATACCAGTCCTTCTCTTTTTACGAATTCAAGGGGAAACTCTTTATTCATCACATCAAAATGAGTTCCCAAGTGACCGAAAGATACCATTTTTTCATTATCCAGTGCATTGCCGGACGCTGCCTTACTTACCTTCACACTTAAATCCACTAACATTTACTAACCTCCTTGTATAATATGTTTGTAGTTAAAAAAGCTAAATTAACTACTTAAAATTGTACTTATGTCAATAATGTGGACACATTTATCTTGTCTATTATGAAATTTTTTTCAAATATTCTTTAGGAGATA
>NZ_JAMZGM010000060.1 GCF_024158605.1 Sebaldella sp. S0638
TAGATAAATCAATATATGAAAAACAAATCTTTTATTATATCAGATTTAATTTACAGACTTTCTTGCACACTCCCAAATAAAACTTATAAATCTATGTTTCTAACACATCAGATAAATAAGAAAGTGATCATGTTAACTGGTTTAACAATTAAAATACATTCAACATCAGGTATTTACTTCCATATACTTTTTAAAACAGAAACTAAAAAACTGTCTAAACTTTTAACGCCATTCCAATTAATCTTAATATATAGAAATTATATCAAATTCTAATTGGAGTTTCAATGTTTTCTTATCTCGATGAAGATATTATCAGACCTAAAATAAAGAGAAAGGATATATGTTATTTATTTTGACTTGTATATATCTAAAAAAATAATTTTATAATCTGAAATAAAGCTTGTGCAAAAAAAAGAAACATTTTAGTAAAATTTCTGCAAAATAGAAAAAATTATTATTTTTATTTATTTGGTTAATATTGTAGGATAGCCTTAATATAAGGAGTAAAGTGAAGTTTTATATATAAATTCAAAAAAAATTTTTTTGATGACTATTGCATTTTCGAATTAGTATGGTAGTATATTAGTATAAAATATGTAAGGAGGAAATTATGAAAAAGTATGAAACAATAAAAAACATACTGGATTCCGGCGTAGTAGCAGTAATAAGGGCTGAGAACGAAGAAGAAGCAGTAAAAGTATCAAAGGCCTGTATCGAAGGCGGAATCAGATCTATAGAAGTAACTTATACAGTTCCTGGAACCAGTAAAGTAATAGAAACCCTGAAAGCCGAATTTGGTGATAAACTGGAAATTGGTGCAGGAACTGTTCTGGACAGCGAGACTGCCAGAAATGCCATTTTATCAGGGGCCACATATATAGTAAGTCCCGGGTTTGACGAAAACACGGCAAAACTGTGTAACAGATATTGTATACCTTATATGGCCGGATGCCTTACAATAACAGAGATGATAAAAGCTATGGAAGCAGGAGTGGATATAATTAAGCTGTTTCCGGGAAGTGCATTTGGTGCAGACTTTATAAAAGCAGTAAAAGGTCCGCTTCCGCAGGTCAGCATAATGCCTACAGGCGGAGTCAGCCTTGATAATGTAAAGGACTGGATAAATAAGGGAGCTGTAGCAGTGGGAATTGGTTCGGATCTGACTAAAGGGTATAAAGAAAAAGGAACAGCAGCTATAGTAGAAAATGCAAAGGCTTTTGTGGACAGAGTAAAGGAAGCAAGAGAGGGGAGATAAAATTGAAATTTATTTCTTTAGGAGAAATAATGGGAAGATTATCAACAATAGATTATGAAAAAATTCTTCATTCAAAAAGATTTGATATAAACTTCGGAGGGGCAGAGGCTAATGTTTCTGTTACATTGGCAAATCTCGGAGTGGAGAAGTCAGCTTTCATATCTGTTCTTCCTGATAATGATTTAGGAAACTCAGTAATAAGATACTTAAAGTGTAATAATGTGGAAACAGAACATATAGTAAAAACAGAGGGAAGACTGGGTCTTTACTTTGTAGAAACAGGGTTTTCACAGAGAAATTCCACGGTGATATACGATAGAAAAGACTCTGCTATAGCAAAATCAGAACCGGAAATTTTTGATTTTGAAGAAATTTTTAAGGGTTACACATGGTTTCATATAAGCGGCATAACGCCGGCAGTATCGGAAAATGCTCTGGAGCTCACTAAAAATGCCATGAAAGCTGCTAAAAAATCCGGATTGAAAATAAGTCTGGATCTTAATTACAGAGAAAAGCTGTGGGATTTTCAGAGAGCAAGAGATGTATTGTCAGAATTAGCAGGGCTTGCGGATATGTGTATAGGAATAGAGCCTTTGAATCTTTTGGGAAAAGACGGGGCAGATATAAAAACAGGACTTTCAAGAAATAATCCGTCTTTTGAAGATATGGATACAGTTTTTCGTGAGATGGAAAAAACTTTCGGCATGAAAATAATAGCCAGAACAGCTAGAAAAAGTATATCTTCAAACAGAAATGCCCTAAAAGGATTCTTATATATGAATGGTAAAACAATAGAAACATGCTGGGAAGAATTTGATATTCTGGACAGAGTCGGCGGAGGAGACAGCTTTGCCGCAGGTTTGATTTATGCAGTGAATCATTTTGAAGATCCTGAACAGATAATAGAATTCGCACTTGCATGCTCTATATTAAAGCATACAATAAGAGGGGATGCAGGAACATTTACTCATAATGAAGTGGAAAAATATTTAAAAGAAGGTATGGATATAAAAAGATAGTTTCATAATTTTATTTATTAAATTATGCTGACTAAATAAAGTACACGATAAGTGAGGGAAAAATGTTAGGGAAGAAGACTAAAACCACAAATGAAACAATAAAAAATTATGTTTATAATATTTTAAAAGAAAGTATTATAAGTGCACGTTTAAAGCCGGGAGCACAGGTTTCGGAGCAGGAGCTGGCGGATAAACTGGAAGTGAGCAGAACACCCGTGAGAGAGGCTTTGATTCATCTCCATCAGGAAGAATTAGTGGAAATAATCCCTCAGAAAGGTACATATATTTCCAAGATAAATGAGCAGTCTGTGGAAGAATCGAGATATATGAGGGAGATTCTGGAAGTGGAGATTACAAAACTGGCAACAGAAAATTTTTCTGAATCATATTTGTTTTTATTGGAAGAAAATCTGCATTCACAGGAATTATGCCTGAAACAAAAAAATTATGAAAAACTTTTTCAGTATGACAATGATTTTCACAGAATAATTTATGAGGGAACAAATAAAATGAGAATCTGGGATAGTATACAAAATATAAGCGGTCAGCTGAACAGGGTGAGAATATTGGGATTAACACTGGATTCAGAAGAAATATGGAATCTTGTATATAATGAGCATAAAGAAATATTTAATAAAATAAAAAATCATGAAAAGGAGGGATTGACAGAAATAGTAATACGGCATCTTGAAAGGGGAAAAACACATATCAAAACTATTAAAGAACAATACACCGAATATTTTTAAGATAAAAAGGAAGGTAAAACCTCCCCTTTTTATCTAAATAATAATTATTTTCTGAAAAAATTACCGTATTTTTCCATAAAAGACGGAAGTTCACCTCTAAAATTAGTCAAATGACTGAGCAGGATAGATTCCACTTTGGAAGAATCTTTCTCTTTAATGATTTTTACTATCTCCTTATGTTGGTTCAAAAGATTTATCAGGTTTATTTTTTCAATGATATCCAGATATCTCAGTCTGTCATAATGAGTGCTAAAAGTCTTAATAGTAGTCCAGACTCTGGATTTATTCACAGAATCATAAATTATAGTATGGAATTCATTATCAAGTGAAAAAAAAGCACTTTTGTCTTCCTCTATATTAACGACAATTTCCTGAAGGTAGATATTTTTTTCAAGTTTTTTCAGATATTCGGTTTCGCAGGATTCACAGCAAAGCTTTAATACTTCAGTTTCAACTATTTTTCTTAAAAAGAAAGCTTCCTCTACTCTGTTTAGATCAATTAATGATATAAAAGAGGCTTTTTGGGGGTATACATCTATGAGAGCTTCGTCTTTTAGCTTAAAGACAGCTTCTCTTATAGGAGTACGGCTGATTTTTAAGACATCAATTAATTCATTTTCATTTATAACTTGTCCTGGAGATAAGGTAAGGTTCATAATATTGTCTTTTAGGACTCTATAGGCATACTGACTGTTATTTTCACCAATATTTTTATTTAGATTATTTATATTTAATGACATTGGCCCTCCTTGTAATTTTTAAGAATTAAACTTATATATTAGTATATAACATAAAAATAATACTCATTTTACTTCTTAAATTATATACATATTTTTACAAAAAAAACAACAAAAAGAAAAATTAATTTACAATTTATCAATAAAAATAGTATTTGGTCGAATCATAAGTATAAATAAAAAAAATCGGTTTATGAAAACAATGAAATTTTTTTTCAATATATCAGGCAGTATTGACTTTTAGAAAAAATATGTTATATATTAGTATATAACATAAAATTATACAATTAATTTTATGGAGGTTAGGTTATGGCAAAGGTAACACTAAAAGGAGTGGAGAAACAATATCCCAATGGTTTCAAGGCAGTACACGGAATTAATCTGGAGATTAAAGACGGGGAGTTTATGGTTTTCGTAGGTCCTTCAGGATGCGCTAAATCAACTACACTTAGAATGGTAGCTGGCCTTGAGGAAATTACCGGAGGGGAAATATATATTGGTGATAAACTGGTAAATGACGTTGCACCAAAAGACAGAGGAATAGCAATGGTTTTCCAAAACTATGCACTTTATCCGCATATGAGCGTTTATGAAAATATGGCTTTTGGACTGAAATTAAAGAAAACTCCAAAGACCGAGATAGACAAAAGAGTGAGAGATGCGGCAGAAAAACTTGAGATCACAGATCTTCTTGACAGAAAGCCTAAAGATATGTCAGGAGGTCAGAGACAAAGGGTGGCACTGGGAAGAGCAATAGTAAGAGAGCCTGAAGTATTCCTTTTTGACGAGCCTTTAAGTAACCTTGATGCAAAGCTGAGAGTATCCATGAGGGTAAGAATAAGCCAGCTGCATAAGGAATTAGGTTCTACAATGATTTATGTAACCCATGATCAGGTGGAAGCAATGACAATGGGAGACAGAATATGTGTGCTGAGGGAAGGTAAGATAATGCAGGTAGATACACCGCTGAATCTTTATAACCATCCTGCGAATAAGTTCGTGGCAGGATTCATAGGGTCGCCTACAATGAACTTTTTGAACGGGATAATAGAAGAAAAAGAAGGAAAAATGGTAATAAAGATGAAAGGAGTATGTCTGGAATTTCCTGAAAGTATGACAGAAAAAGTAAAAGTTCATGCAGGAAAAGAAGTGACATTCGGGATAAGACCGGAGCATATCTCACTTGGAAAAGAAGGTGACAGCAATGCACTAAACGGAAATATACTGGTAAAAGAGCAGATGGGAAATGAAGAGATAGTGTATTTTGACTGCGGGGGAAATCAGATAACAGCAAGGCTGACGTTGAATCAGGAAGAAAGCCTGAAATTGAAAGACAGCGGAATATTTAAACTTGATATGGAAAAATGTCATTTATTTGACCTTGATACTGAAGGAGCCATTTAATAAGTTATTCAAAAAATAAGGAGGAATTATGCAAAAAACAGACGGAATGAATTACGCACCAAAGGGGAAACCGAAGCCGGTATGTAAAGAGGGGGAATTTGTTTTTGCAGCAATAGCACTGGATCACGGGCATATTTACGGTATCTGTAACGGATTAACCGAAGCCGGGGCAACTTTAAAATATGTGTATGATCCTGATCCCGCAAAAGTGGAAAATTTTCTGAAAGTATATCCGAATGTAAAAGCTGCTGCTTCAGAAGAAGAGATATTCAATGATTCTGAAGTAAAATTAATAGCAGGAGCGGCGGTACCGTCAGAAAGATGTGCACTGGGTTTGAGAGCACTGGATCACGGAAAAGATTATTTTACAGATAAGTCACCATTTACGACTTTGGAACAGCTGGAAGCAGCTAAGAAGAAGGTAGCTGAAACAGGATTAAAGTATTATGTGTATTATAGTGAAAGACTGCATGTGGAAGGGGCAGTTTTTGCGGGAGACCTGATAAATCAGGGTGCGATTGGGAAAGTCCTCCAGGTAATAGGTCTGGGGCCTCACAGATTAAGCAAAAAAGACAGACCGGAATGGTTTTTTCAGAAAGATAAGTATGGCGGGATATTATGTGATATAGGAAGCCATCAGATAGAGCAATATTTATATTATTCAGGAGCTAAAGACGCAACAGTGATTTCCAGTGAAGTTGCCAATTATGGAAATCCGGATACACCGGGACTCGAGGATTTCGGGCATGCAAATCTTCTCGGAGATAACGGGACAACAAATTACTTCAGGGTGGATTGGTTTACACCTGACGGATTAGGAACATGGGGAGACGGAAGAACAATGATTCTTGGAACAGAAGGATATATAGAAATCAGAAAATATATAGACATAGCTAGGGAAAATAAAGGTGATAATGTATATCTGGTAAATAAAGAAGGAGAAAAACATTATTCAGTAACTGGTGAAGTAGGATTCCCGTTCTTTGGAGAATTTATTCTGGACTGTATAAACAGGACAGAAAACTCAATGACACAGGAACATGCATTTAAGGCAGCGGAATTATGTCTTATTGCACAGGAAAAAGCAGTTAAGATAAAATAATGTTTTCAAAGGAGCTGGTATGCAAAAGCTAAGAGTGGCCATAGTAGGAGGAGGGTCTATAAGCAAAGTCCATATTGAAGCAATAAAAGACAGTGGATTAGGAGAAATGGTGTGTATAGTAGAGAATGATCCTGAAAAGACAGAGGAGCTGTCCAGTGAATATAGTGTGCCTGTAATACAGAACTATAAGGAGATACTGAATAGAGAGGACATAGATGTGGTTCATATAACCACACCGCATTATAATCATTATGAAATAGCACTGGACTTCATAAGGCACAGGAAAAACCTGCTTATAGAAAAGCCTCTTACACTAAGCATAAAAGAAGCTGAGACTTTAGTGGAAGAATCGGAAAAGAACGATGTATGCACAGCTATAGTCTATCAGAACAGATTAAATAAAACATCTGCATACTTAAAGAAACTTCTGAATGAAGAGAAATACGGAAAAATACTCGGTGTAAAAGGAATTCTTGCATGGTGCAGGGAACCGGAATATTATCTTGGCAGTGACTGGAAGGGAACTATAGATAAAGAAGGCGGCGGAGTCCTGATAAATCAGGCTATTCATACTTTGGATCTTATGCTTTGGTTTGGTGGGAATGTGAAAATCGTAAAAGGAAGTGTGCATAAAAACCGGCTTACAAATGAAATAGAAGTGGAAGATACTGTGGAAGCATTTATAATATTTGAAAACGGTGCTAAAGGAATATTTTATGCCACTAATAATTACTCTTATGACTCAAGCGTGGAACTGGAAGTTCACTGTGAAAGAGGAATATTAAATATAAAAAACAATAAACTGAGATTATTTTCCGATGATGAGGAAGTACTTCTGGCAGAAGAAAATTTTACAAAAAATGAATTCAATAAAAAATGTTACGGAAATTCCCATGAAACACTAATAAAAGGCTTTTATGAATCTGTTTTGGGAAAAACAAAAAATTACATAGACATAAAAGAGGGAATAAAAGCTTTGAAAGTAATAGAAAAAATCTATAATAAGGAGGAAAAAACTTGGTAAAGATAGGTGTCATTGGCTATGGAAACATAGGATCAATGCATGTTAGAAATTTTGAAAGCGGTGTGTTTTCAAATGTTCAGCTTACTGCAGTTTTTGATATAGATCCTGAGAAAATAAAAAAAGCAGAAAGTCTGTATGGAAATAAATTAAAATATTATACAAAAGAGGAAGATTTCTTCGGAAGTCATGAGTTTGATGCAGTATTAGTAGCTACTCCGCATTATGCACATCCGGTTCTTGCTGAAAAAGCACTGGATAACGGATATCATGTTTTGGTAGAAAAGCCCATAGGAGTTTATACTAAAGCTGTAAGAAGACTTTATGAAAAAGCTGCAAAGAGTGACAAAATTTTTGGAGTGGTGTTTAATCAGAGAACAAACCCGCTTTATCAAAAAGTAAAAGATCTGGTTTCCAGCGGGGAACTGGGGATTTTGAAAAGAATAAACTGGATTATTACAGACTGGTACAGAACACAGGCTTATTATAATTCAGGAACATGGAGAGCAACATGGGGCGGAGAAGGCGGAGGAGTATTGATAAATCAATGCCCGCACCAGCTTGATTTGTTTCAGTGGATATTCGGGATGCCGAAAAGAGTAAGAGGATTCGCATATTTCGGGAAAAATAGAAATATTGAGGTAGAAGATGAAGTAACAGCTTACTTTGAATATGAAAACGGAGCTACAGGCGTGTTTATTTCATCAGTATCAGAAGTACCGGGGACTAACAGACTTGAAATAACAGGTGATAAAGGAAAAGTAATAATAGAAAATGGTCAGATAGAATTCTACAGACTGCGCGAGTCAGAAGTAGAATATAATAAAAATCTGAAAGTACAGGGTTTTGACAAGAGAGGAAACTTTATAATGCCGGAATACTGGAAATGTGAAGTTCCTGTAGAAACATCGGATGAATCACAGCATGTGCTTGTAATAAAAGACTGGATAGATACAATAATGAACGGAACACCTCTTCTGGCACCGGGGACAGATGCAATAAACGAACTAATGATATCAAATGCAATATATCTGTCTACATTCACTGATAACTGGGTGGATTTCCCGATAGACGAGGATTTATTTTTAGAAAAGTTAAATGAAAGAGTGAGAACGTCAAAATATAAAGTAGAAAAAGACTACGAGTAAAAATCATCAGTAATTAACGTTTTTTGGAAAGTCAAAATAAAATAAAAGGAGAAATAAATATGAGAAAAAAAATATTTTGGTTAATGATAGTTATTTTGGTTTTAACAGTAGGTTGTGGTGAAAAAAAAGATTCTTCAAAAGGTGCCGGAGGAGAAAAAGAAATTACACTCCGATTTTCATGGTGGGGTGGAGATGCACGTCATAAAGCTACTTTAGATGTAATTAAATTATACGAGGAAAAGAATCCCGGAATAAAAATAAAAGCAGAATACAGTGGATGGGACGGACATTTTGAGAAACTCTCTACTCAGGTAACGGGAAATACAGCACCGGATATAATGCAGATAGACTACAACTGGTTATATAACTTTTCAAAAAACGGAGATGGATTTTACGACATAAATAAATTAAAGGACAATTTTAACATTGGTAATTATGATGAACAGGCTCTGAGCTACACTACAATAAACGGAAAACTTAATGCAATACCTGCAGGGATGAATGGAAGAGCATTTTTCTTTAATAAGACACTTTATGAAAGAGCAGGAGTAGAAATACCTAAGACATTTGATGAATTACTGGCAACAGACAAAGTAATAAAAGAAAAGATAGGAAAAGATGCAAAGTCTCTGGATATTACTTCTACAGACAGCGGTGCTTTATTCTTTATAGAGTATTATGTAGAGCAAAAATACAATAAACCGATATTAACAGCGGAAAATACAATAGGGGTTACAAAAGAAGAACTTGCAGATGCATTCAAATTTTATAAAATGCTCGTTGACAACGGAGCGGTTGTTTCAGCTAAAGACAGAGCAGGAGCAGGAAACTTCCCTGATGATCAGAATCCTTTATGGCTGAATGGTGAGTTAGGAGCAATACTAACATGGAATACAATGGTGGGACAATACGAAAATATGCTTAAAAAAGGTGACACATTGGTTTCAGGAGATTTTTTAACAGGAATCGGTGAATACAAGTCTACATTTATAAAAGTAAATATGGCTTTTGCAATAAATAAAAATACTAAACATCCGGAAGAAGCTGCAAAATTCCTGAACTTTATGCTGTCTGAGCCGGAAGCTGCCAAAATATTGGGAACTGTAAGAGGAATCCCTTTGAATAAAAGTGCATTTGCTGAACTGGAAAAAGAAGGGCTTACAAAAGGACCGCTTGCAGAAGGATTGGAAAAGGCAATGGCTTTCGCAGGACCAAAGTCAAGTCCGTATATAGAAGATGAGAGAACAAGAAAACTCGGACTGGAAATCACACAAAAAGTGGATTATAACGAAATGACACCAGAACAGGCCGGAGAGAAATTATACACTGAACTGGAAAAATTGTTGAAACAAATGACAAGATAGCCGGGGGGATAAACGTATATAAAAAAGGAATCAATGTAGGGTTATTAATAAATATTCTTTATGAAAATTATTTTCGTATAAAGCATGTAAAGAATACATTTGAATAAATACAGATTTATTGCTTATTTGGAGAACGAAATAAAATATAATAAGGAGAAAAAATATGAAAAATAAAATATTTTGGTTAATAATGCTTATCTTGATTTTAACAGTAAGCTGCGGGGAGAAGAATGAGACGTCAGGTAAAGGCGGCGATAAAGAAATAGTATTAAGATTCTTATGGTGGGGAAGTGATTCTCGTCATAAAGCCACTCTTGATGCAATAAAGCTTTTTGAAGAGAAAAATCCGGGAATAAAAATAAAAGCAGAATACGGAGGTACAGACGGTTATTTTCAGAAGCTCTCAACACAGTTAACCGGGAATACAGCGCCGGATATAATGCAGGTTGATTACATATGGCTGTTTAACTTTTCAAAAAACGGTGATGGTTTTTATGATATTAACCAGTTAAAAGATGAATTTAATCTTGCTAATTACACTGAGGAAGATCTTAGTTACACTACAATAAACGGAAAACTTAATGCAATACCTGTAGGAATGAACGGAAGAGCTTTTTTCTTTAATAAGTCTCTGTATGAAAGAGCAGGGGTAGAGATACCTAAAACATTTGATGAACTGCTTGCATCAGATAAAATATTAAAGCAAAAAATAGGGCCTAATGCAAAATCTCTGGATATAGTAACTTCTGACAGCGGTGCTATGTTCTTTGTGGAATATTATGTGGAACAAAAGTTTGGAAAAACGCTGATAGATACTGATAATAAAGTAGGCGTTACAAAAGAAGAACTTACAGAAGCATTTAAGTTTTATAAAATGCTGGCAGACAGCGGAGCAGTAATATCGGCAAAAGACAGAGCAGGAGCAGGAAACTATCCTGATGACCAGAATCCTTTATGGATAAATGGCGAATTAGGCGGAGTTCTGAATTGGAATACTATGATCGGATCATATGGCGACATGCTTAAAAAAGGTGACGAGATGATAGCAGGAGATTTCTTAACAGGTATAGGAGATCATAAATCAGCATATTTAAAAGTAAATATGACTTTAGCAATAAATAAAAATACAAAGCATCCTAAAGAAGCAGCAAAATTCTTAAATTTTCTTTTGTCTGATCCTGAAGCTGCGAAAGTATTGGGAACTGTAAGAGGAATCCCTTTGAACAAAAGCGCTTATGCTGAATTGGAAAAAGAAGGGCTTACAAAAGGACCTGTAGCAGAAGGACTGGAGAAAGCACTGGCTTTTGCCGGACCTAAAAAGAGTCCTTATATAGAAGATGAGAGAATGAGACAGCTTGGTCTGGTAGTTACCCAAAAACTGGATTACAATGAAGTAACACCTGAACAGGCAGGGGAACAAATGTACACAGAAATGGTAAAATTATTGGAACAAATGACAAGATAATTAGGAAAAGAGGCGGATATGAAAAATAGAATTAATGTGGGATTATTATACATATTACCGTGGATACTGGGGATTTTACTGTTAAAAGTATTTCCTTTCGGTTTATCGCTGTTTCTGAGCTTTACTAGATATGATTTAATATCAAGCCCGCAGTTTATAGGAATAGAAAATTACGTGGAAATGTTTAAGGATGAATTATTTATAAAATCCCTTTTAAATACTATAAAATACGTAATAATAACAGTACCGTTGAAACTGGCTTTTGCGTTGTTTATAGCAACTATACTTAACTTTAAGATAAAAGGGGTAGGTATTTTCAGAACAGCATATTATCTTCCGTCAATATTAGGAGGAAGTGTGGCGATATCTGTATTATGGAGATTCCTGTTTGCAGATAACGGTCTTGTAAATATTATGCTGAAAATGCTCCATCTTCCTACAGCAAGCTGGATGGGAGATCAGAAATATGCATTATTAACAATAGGACTTTTAAGTGTGTGGCAATTCGGGTCATCAATGGTAATTTTCCTTGCAGCACTGAAAAATATACCGAATACTCTCTATGAAGCTGCGAGAATAGACGGAGCATCAAAGGTAAGAATGTTTTTCAGTATTACATTTCCTTTGTTAACACCAGTAATATTCTTTAACTTTATAATGCAGATGCTGAATGCATTCCAGGAATTTAACGCACCTTACATAATAACAAAGGGAGGACCTTTAAACTCGACATATTTATATTCACTATTGATTTATGACAACTCATTCAGATACTTTAATATGGGTTATGCAAGTGCATTGGCATGGTTTTTCTTCATAATTATAATGCTTTGTACTGCAATAGTCTTTAAATCACAAAAATACTGGGTATACTATGAGGATGGAGGTAATAATTAATGGAAAGCGTAGGAAAAAGCAGAAGTAAAACGAAAAAAACAGCAGATGCGGCAATTAAGTATATAATACTAATTGTAGTGGGACTGCTTATGATATATCCCCTTTTATGGCTTATAGGGGCGTCGTTTAAGGAAAATAACGAGATATTTTCATCAGTGGGAATTATACCTAAGAAATTTGATATTACAGGGTATATAAACGGGTGGAAAACATCAACAGAGTATACTTTTACTAAGTATTTCCTGAATACATTTGCCATAGTAGTACCTAAAGTAATACTTACACTTATTTCATGTACACTGGCAGCATATGGATTCGCAAGATTCAAGATACCGGGGAAAAAATTCCTGTTTTCAATACTGATCGGAACATTACTGCTGCCGACTATAGTGCTTAATATACCGCAGTATATAATGTACAGACAGATAGGATGGCTGGATACATATCTTCCGCTGATAATTCCTTCTTTGCTGGCAACAGATACATTCTTTGTATTTATGCTGGTACAGTTTTTGAGAGGACTTCCTCTTGAATTGGAAGAAGCTGCGAAAATAGACGGGTGTAACAGTTTTCAAACATTGGTATATATTTTAGTGCCTATATTGAAACCAGCTTTGATTTCAGTAGCTTTATTTCAGTTTATATGGTCAATGAATGATTTTATGGGGCCTTTGATCTATATATCAAGTGTAGAAAAATATCCTGTATCTATTGCATTAAAAATGTCAATGGATAATAGTGCAGTGGTGCAGTGGAATCAAGTAATGGCAATGGCTGTAATAGCCTTGGTACCTTCTATTGTAATATTCTTCTCAGCGCAGAAATACTTTGTGGAAGGTGTATCGACAAGCGGATTGAAATAATAACAGGAGGAAAAAATAATATGAAGATGACATTTAGGTGGTATGGGAAAACTGACCCTGTTTCTTTGGAATATATAAGCCAGATACCCGGAATGACAGGAGTAGTAACAGCTATTTATGATATTCCCGTGGGTGAAATATGGCCTCTTGACAAAATAATGGAACTAAAAGAAGAGGTAAATGCAAAAAATCTGGAAATGAAGGTAATAGAAAGTGTTCCTGTGCATGAAGATATCAAAATGGGGCTTCCTTCAAGAGATAAGTATATAGAAAATTATAAAGAAAACATAAGAAATCTTGCCAAAGCAGGAGTAGAAGTTATCTGTTATAATTTTATGCCTGTTTTTGACTGGACAAGATCAAATCTGGATTATAAACTTCCTGATGGTTCCACAGCCCTTGTTTACTATAGGGATGAAATAGAAAAGATGGATCCCAGAAAAGGGGAGCTTTCACTTCCCGGATGGGATGCAAGTTATAAAAAAGAGGAACTGAATGAGATACTGGATAGATATAAGGAAATATCAGAAGAAGATTTATGGAATAACCTGAAGTATTTTCTTGAGCAGATAATACCAGTAGCAGAGGAAGTAAAAGTAAAGATGGCAATACATCCTGATGATCCGCCGTGGCCAATCTTCGGGCTTCCAAGAATTATTACAAACGAGGAGAATGTAGACAGATTTCTGAAACTGTATGACAGTGAGTATAACGGACTTACACTGTGTACAGGTTCACTCGGGGTAGCAAGAGATAATGATATGCCGAGAATGATAAGAAGATTCGGGAAGAAGATACATTTTGCACATTTAAGAAATATAAAAATAATAGATGACAGAAGTTTTCAGGAAAGTGCCCATATGTCAAAATATGGTTCACTGGATTTCGTAGAGATATTAAAAGCATATAAAGAAGTAGGGTTTACCGGCTATGCAAGACCGGATCACGGAAGAATGATCTGGGGGGAAAAGGGAAGACCAGGCTACGGATTATATGACAGAGCCCTTGGTGCAGTGTATATCTTGGGAATATGGGAAACTCTGGAAAAAGGATGTTAGTGTCATAAATATCAAATGCCGGATATATAAACCGGCAGAACGTTAATATCCTATAATAAAATCAGACTAAAATTAATGAAGTATATTAAATTTGATTTGCCGGAGTGTCGGTTTCTGACAGACAGATTTTATAATAAACTGTTTATACAGGAGCGGCTGCTTCGGCAATGAAATATTTAAAACAAAAAATCTTAAATAAAAGTATTGGAAAGGAGTTCAAAATGCAGGTTCCTTTTAAAATAAATCTGGAAAATAAGGTAGCGGTAGTTACAGGCGGAGGAGGAATACTATGTGCAGTATTCGCCAAAGCTATTGCTGCATGCGGAGCGAAAGTAGCAGTTTTGGATTTGAAAAAAGAAGCGGCAGATGCTGTCGCAGAGGAGATAAATAAAAACGGCGGAACAGCTTTAGGAGTAGAAGCTAATGTATTGGACATCAACAGCCTGAAAGAAGCAAAGAGAATAGTAAATGAAAAATTCGGAAAATGTGATATCCTTATAAACGGAGCAGGCGGAAATCACCCTAAAGGAAATACAAGCAAGGAATATTTCGAAGAAGGAGATCAGGATAAAGAGGATATAATGACTTTTTTTGATCTGGATCCCGAGGGAATAAAATTCGTATTTGATCTGAACTTTATAGGAACATTACTGACTACACAGGTTTTTGCCAAAGATATGACAGGAAATAAAGAGAGCAGTATAATAAATATATCATCTATGAATGCGTTTACACCGCTTACAAAAATACCGGCATATTCAGGTGCAAAAGCTGCCATATCGAATTTTACCCAATGGCTGGCGGTACACTTTTCAAAATCAGGAATAAGAGTAAATGCTATGGCACCGGGATTTTTTGAGACTAATCAGAATAAAGCACTGCTTAAAAATCCAGATGGATCGTATTCTGAAAGAGCAGAAAAAATAATATCGCAGACTCCAATGGGAAGATTCGGAGAGCCTGAGGAATTAGTAGGGACATTACTTTGGCTTATAGAACCAAAGGCTTCAGGGTTCGTTAACGGTGTAATAATACCAATAGACGGGGGCTTTTCGGCTTATTCCGGAGTATAGTAATTTTGGAGATAAATATTTATAAAAAAATTGGTAATATGATGTATGAAAATTCTTGTTATGATGAGTTCGAATAAATTTTAACAAAGAAGAGTTTTGATATAGTCAGGAGGGA
Organism: Sebaldella sp. S0638; assembly: GCF_024158605.1. Taxonomy (NCBI): domain Bacteria; kingdom Fusobacteriati; phylum Fusobacteriota; class Fusobacteriia; order Fusobacteriales; family Leptotrichiaceae; genus Sebaldella; species Sebaldella sp. S0638. The sequence goes on from NZ_JAMZGM010000060.1 coordinate 15,268, forward strand.
TAATGAATTTAGGGATTAGAGCACATGATTTTACAGCTGTCAGTGCAGAAGAACTGGCAGAAAAAGTATCATCAAAAGGATTTAAAAATGTACAGCTGGCCTTACCAAAAAGTTTCGAGACAATTAATTCTGATCTTGGGAATCTGAGCCCGGGATTTGGAAATTATATCCGCAAAGCACTGTCAGAAAAAAATGTTCATGTGGCAGTATTGAGCTGTTACTTTAACATGGTGGATCCGGACGAGGAATTCAGAAGACATTGTATAGATAAATTCAAAGAATATATAAGATACGCTTCTGCATTTGGTGCTAAAATAGTAGGCAGCGAGACAGGTTCATATAACAGGGATTTTTCATATCATGAAGATAACCACAGCGAAAAAGCTTTTCAGACAGTAAAAAGAACCATAAAGGAACTTGCAGATGAAGCAGAGAAATTCGGTATAATAATAGGGGTAGAAAATTCAGTAACTCTTACTATTCATACTCCTGAACGTATGAGAAGACTTTTGGATGAAGTGGCGTCAAATAATGTTCAGGTTCTTTATGATCCTATAGGCTTTATAAGAGCAGACGAAATCATGAATCAGGATGAAATAATAACAAGATCACTGGACTTGCTTGGAGACAGAATAGCGGCAGTACATGTAAAGGACTTTATAGTGGAAAATGGTGAAAGAGTTATTGTTCCTCCGGGAAAAGGTATTTTGAATTTCGAATTACTGTTTAGGATATTGAAGAAGAAAAAACCTTTTGTGGAAATAATTCTTGAAAATATTGCAGAGGAAGAGATGAATAAAAGTCTAAATTACATGAGAGGAATATATGAAAAAGTCTGAATTGTGCGAAATAGATTTCGCACTGTGAGAAATCTCTGGGTATGTTTTGCAATTTACATTAATTTAGATTTTTAGTATATAAAAAGCGACAGAGTGAAAATCTGTTGCTTTTTTGTATTGTAGATATAGATTTTTTGAGGCAGTTATGATACGATAAAATGAATTAACCTTTTGTAATATATTTTGATTATGGTTTTTATACATAGCATAAAGCGTTGATACTGCATCACATCAAAATTACACCTTATCCGCACCTAACTTTGTTAATCTTCCCAGCTCATCAAATTCAGCTTTAAGAGAAAAATCACCATGTTCACCGCTTATATTACAGTTATTTTCAGAAATAGAAAATCCTTTTGCCAGAAGATAATGTTTGAAAGCATTTCTATGATTCATTTCAAATATTGATATTAGTTTTGGAAATATTTTTAAAACATTTTCAGGGTTATTTCTCATGTTTTTATTAATTTCTGTAGAATCAACAGCGAAAATAGCTGCTCCATTTCCATAATCGGCTATGTAATAAAAACTATAATCATAAAGTCCAACAGCGATTGTACCAAGTTTATGACTGTCATTTTCAAGTATATCGAATGACGGAGAAGACAGTTCAGATATGGAATACTGATTCCCGTATTCTTTTAAGTTATTTGCCAGTATTGCTATTTTCTCGCTGTATTCAGCATTTTTATTAGCCCATATCCATAACCATGTATTGTTTACATGTGAAACAGAGCCTAAAATCTGAGCAGGGAAAACCAATTCTTTATCAAATGTAAGGGTTCCTTCAATCATATCTGCACTCCATGCTTTATCCCCGATTAATTCAATTAAATTTTCTTGTTTTTCAGCACTGATAGCAGCATATTTTTCAAAAAGTTCCTGAAAACCACTTTGTGATTTATCTTTATTTCCTTTTTTTAAAAAATTAAACATTTCTACATCACTTCCCTATTCTTAAGATATCAATTACAATAAAAATAAAAAAGCAGAAAAATTCTTCTCTGCCCTGTATTCTAAGCTTTATTGCCTAGAACTCTCACTTATATAGTCAGCAAAACATATGGCCATTTCTGTTATTTCATCATTGAATTTTTGGGCTTCATCAGTATCAGTAAGTCTTTCGGCGACCATTGGGCCTCTTTCTCCTAATTCCTGACTAAAAAGAGCCAAATTTTGCAGTTTTTCCGGATTTTTTTCATTCATAGCTTTAGTGTAAGCAATCATTAAACTTCTATAGTCATCAACAAACTGTTGAACCAAAGGATCTTTGAAAGAATACTTTTTATTATAGCACTGATCAGGAATATGAGTATCAGCACTAAAACCGATATTCATATAAAAGCTAAGAAATACAAATAAAATAAATGTTTTTTTTATCACAATAACCTCCATAATTTATATAAGTATGAAATATCACTTCTTTAGTTTTAAAAAATTGATATTTAAAAACTCAAGTATATTTGAAACACATGCGCCAAGACAGCATGAATCTTCTCTTAATTCAGATAGTTCAATATCTGTCTCAATCTTATTATGTTTATAAATTTTCTTTTTCAGATTTTTTACAAGAGCAGGATAAACATTAAGAATTCTGTTATATATCAAAATCAGCTTTGGGTCAAAAATATTTATAATACTGAGAAGTCCTGAGAAAATATAATTTTCGTAATCAGAAAGAAGAGATATAATATCTTCATCTTTTTCTTTATTATCAGATATTTTCAAAAATTTTTCATAAGAGATATTCTTTTTTTTCAATTCTCCCAAATCTTTTAAAAATGCACCTTCACATGCATAAGTTTCCCAGCAGCCCTTTCTGCCGCAGTAACATTTTCGCCCGTTTAGTTCTATTGAAATATGACCGGCTTCGCCGCTGAGTCCGTTTACCCCCAAGAGGATATTATTATCAATTACTATTCCCGAGCCGATTCCTGCTGACATATTCAGGTATATAAACGGAGCATCCGGAATATCATAAAAAGACTTTTCTGCAAGGACTGAAAAATAATTATTATTTCTTATATTAATACTAAGATCAGGAAACTTTTTCTGGAGCATTTTTTTTAGATTGATATTTTTCCATTTTAAGTTATTACATTCAATAATAATATCATTTTTATCAATTTTCCCGTGAATTCCCACAGCCAGACCGATAATTCCGTATTTTGAATTTTTTATGTTTTTAGTATAATAATTAAAAATTTCTTCTATTTTATCTGCAATAAATTCAGGGGAAGTTTTTTTTACAGGAAAAGTTTCTTTATGTATTATTTCACCGTTTATATTAGTCAGTACAGAGGAAACAGAGGCTTTTTTCAGCTCAAGTCCCAGTGAGTATGCACATTTTTTATTTAGAAATAACAGAATAGGTTTTTTCCCGCCGGAAGTCCCCGGGGAAGTCTCCGATTTTTTTTCTATAAGTAATTTTTCATCAAGAAGATCAGATATTTGTGATGAAACAGTAACTTTATTTAAGCCGGTAATTTTAGCCAGATCTGATCTGGAAACCGGTTCGTTTTTTATTATTTCTTCAAGTATAACAGCCCGGTTTATATTTTTTATAAATTTAGAATCTGCAATCTCCATAGTACCTCCAAATCTATTTCATAATAACATTATTAGCTGAAAAAATCAATTAAGGTTTTTTCAGATCAGATATTGACAAAATCAAAAATGACGATATAATAGTAATGTTAGTTTAGTAAACTAACAAACTAAAAACAAAACATAATAATGCTGCAAAACTAAAAATTAAACTTATAAAATAATATTAGGAGAGTGGTCTATGAAAAAGAAATTATTTTTATTCATGGTATTAATGTTAGGACTTATAATCAGCTGCGGTGAAAAGAAAGATACAGCAGGAGCCGGCAGCGGAGAGAAAGAAGTCACGCTGAGATTTTCATGGTGGGGTGGAGATTCGAGACATAAGGCAACACTTGATGCAATAAAATTATTCGAGGAAAAAAATCCGGGGATTAAAATAAAAGCTGAATATTCAGGATGGGACGGACATTTTGAGAAAGTATCAACACAGGTTACGGGGAATACTGCACCGGATATTATGCAGATAGACTGGAACTGGCTTTATATTTTTTCAAAAAACGGTGATGGTTTTTATAACTTTAATGACTTAAAAGATGAATTTGATCTTTCTAATTATGATGAAAATGTATTGAGCTACACTACAATAAATGGAAAAGTACCCGCTATTCCAGTAGGGATGAACGGAAGAGTATTTTACTATAATAAAGCACTTTATGAAAAAGCAGGTTTAAAAACACCTGTAACAATAGATGAATTAATTTCTTCAACAAAAATTTTGAAAGAAAAATTCGGCAAGGCTACATATGCACTGGATATTTCTACAACTGACAGCGGAGTTTTATTCTTTTTGAAATATTATGTTGAGCAGAAATTCGGAAAATCATTAATAGACAGTGATAACAAAATGGGAATTACAAAAGAAGAATTAACTGAAGCAATTCAGTTCTACAAAAGACTCGTAGATGAAGGTGTAGTATTATCAAGTAAGGATAATGCGGGTGCCGGGAATGTGCCGGGAGAACAGAATCCTCTATGGATAAGCGGAAAAGTCGGAGGAGTTTATGAATGGAATTCGGCAATCAGCAAGTATCAGGATACATTAAGCGAAGGAAACGAGCTTGTAATAGGCGATATGCTAACAGGAATAGGTCCGAATAAATCGGCATTTGTGAAAGTAAATATGGCTCTTGCGATAAATAAGAATACAAAGCATCCTAAAGAGGCTGCAAAATTCCTGAATTTTCTGTTATCAGATCCTGAAGCAGTGAAAATTCTGGGACTCAGCAGAGGAATACCTTCTAATAAAAAAGCAATAGAAGTATTGCAAAAGGAAGATTTAATGAAGGGTATAGTACCGGAAGGACTGGAAAAAGCTCTGGCTTTTGCAGCGCCGAAATCAAGTCCGTTTATAGAAGATGAAAGAATCAGAAAAATAGGTATGATATATACACAAAAAGTGGACTATAACGAGCTTACTCCTGAACAGGCAGGAGAACAAATGTATGCTGAACTTGAAAAAGTCATTGCTCAGATAAGTAAGTAATTCACATAATATAAAACAATACAGGAGGACAGAAATATGGATAAAACAGAGGTCTTGTACAAACTCTATGAAAAACTCACAACTTTGGAAGGAAAAGAGGGGATAACACCTGTATACAGATGGGAATGGGAACAGGGAGTAGGTTTATTTTCTATATATAAACTATATGAAAAAACAGGTGATGTAAGATGTCTGGAATTTTTGAATAAATGGTATGAAAAAATGCTTCCGGAAGGTTTTGACAAGAATATAAATACAATGTCGCCGTTATTGGCACTGACTTATTTATATGAAGCTGAAAAGAATGCCGATTATCTGGAAGTGATAAGGGAAAATGCAAAGTGGCTTATGAATAAAATGCCGAGAACAGTAGAAGGCGGAATGCAGCATCTGACTACGCACACTATAAATAATGACCAGCTGTGGGCGGATACATTGTTTATGACAATACTGTTTCTGGCAAGAGCAGGAAAAGTTTTGAATGATCAGAGTATGCAGGATGAAGCTGTGTATCAGACTATAATACATATAAAATATCTTTCTGACTGTGAAAGCGGACTGTGGTACCATGGATGGTCTCTGACAGAGAAACATTTCGGGGGGATTTTCTGGGGAAGAGGGAACTGCTGGATAACTGCGGCTATACCAGAGGTATTAAAAACAGTAGAGGAAATGAGCATAACTGATAGGAGAATACTGGAGGAATCATATAAAAGACAGGTGGAAGCTTTGGTGAAATATCAGGATATATCAGGTATGTGGCATACGATTATAAATGACAGCAGTTCTTATTTTGAGACTTCTGCAACAGCAGGTTTCGCATATGGAATACTGTCGGGAATAGAACAGGGAATACTTGATGAAAGCCATTACCTGTATTCATATATGGCAGTACGTTTTATAGCGGGGAACTATCTTGAGGAAGACGGTTCTTTGAAACAGGTTTCTGCAGGTACTGCAATGGGTTATGACGGTGAACATTATAAAAATATCGGATTCTGCCAGACACCTTATGGGCAGGGTCTTATGATTCTGGCAGTTTTGGGACTGAAAGATACAGATAAATTTTATAATTAAGGTTATGGTAAAAGTGTATAATACAGAGTGTATTTTTGTGTACTAATGAAATATTGATGGTTACGAAGAAAGAATAATATAATAAACTTGCAGAGAAACTTTTAGAAACAGCTCTTACTTGTGGTAGGGGCTGTTTTAGTTTTTATGGATAAATATTTTAGATAAAATGTTGTAATTATAATAGCCGCCGAGAATTTTGATTTTCAGCTGTCAAAAAAAATAATAATAAAGATACAAATTATTAAAAAAATATATAAAAGAAGAAAATTCAAATATAAAAAACAGCAAAAAATATTCTGTGAAAATCAAACTAAATGTTTGTAAAATAAAGCGATAATATTAATTTTTTTGTGATATTCAAATATTTTTAAATTAAAAAAAATTATTTTATTTTTAATATTAATTCTGAAGTGCAATTATATTGTAATCAATATAAATGAATTTTTATAATTGAATTTGCAGAGTTTCTTTTTTGTATAAAATATGGTAAAATTTAGTACTATTCAAAAGAATCAAAAGGAGATGTTTGTGGAGTAAAAAAGCAGTTATTTAAAAATGAAACTTTAAGATAATAATCAGCAGTATTATATCTTTTCTAGCTTTTCAAGAGACATAAATTAAGAAAAATATCAAAAATATTTTATAATCTTTTCAAAAATGAAGTTTAGTACTCGATTGAAGGTCATTTGTAGAATCTGAAAAATAAGAAACAATAGTATGGGGAAACATTCAGGGGTTGTATTTGCTTTTTTACATTGATAGAAAACATAAGAGCGGAGAAATTGTTCGCTTAAATTTTTAATCATATTATGGAGCGAACATTCGTTTAAGTTTTTGATTAATATAAAAACAAATAGTAAAAAAATGTAAGGAAGGGATAGAATGAAGAATATTTTAGAACGTGTAGAAAAAGAACTGAAATCAGGTTTGAAGCATAATAAGAATTTCAAGTTCTCAAAGGGTCTGGCTTTGACTTTTTTGATGACAGGAAGTTTTATTAATGCAAGTGAAAATCCTGATTTTACAGTTACAGCACAAAATCTTGAAAAAAAGATACAAAAATTACGACAGGAAAATAAAAAACGACTGAAATACAGCAGGTTAGAGCTTGAACGCCTGGAAAAAGAAGGAGATCAGGTAATAAAATCTCCATGGGAAAGCTATATTTTTTCAACACTTTTTGGTTATAAAGACATGGATGGGCAGTCTAAAGACTGGAAATACGGAAGCAGGGAAAATACCTCACAGGACGTAGAGAGAGCGATTCTGAGAAGTTTTCTGGGACTTTCCAATGTACGTCAGGGAACAACAGGATGGATAACAGAAACAAATACAGGAGACGGAAACGGTCACGCATGGACAGAGAACACAGGAATTTATGATAATACGGCAACATTCACAATAATTCCCACGGTAAAAGTGCCGGAAGTAACAATACCTTTAACACCGCAGGTGGAACTGCCGACTATAAACGCACCGTTTGTGCCGTCAGCACCAAATGTAACACTTGCACCTGTATATGTCAGCCCCATAACAGTAAATGTCACATCGCCGGGAACTGTAAGCAGTGTACCGTCTGTAGCACTTAATTCGCCGGGAAATATAGACATAGGGACTATATCGGTAGATGTAAACGTAAATGTAAATGATGTAAAAACACCTATATTTACAGATGTACAGCCTCCTGTACTAAGTCTTACACCGCCGAGTCTTAATGTGGCACCGGTAACACCGCCGAGTATACAAGGAGCAAATCCTGATGTACCGGAAGCACCAACGGTATATGCGCCGCAATGGACGCCATATAGTGCACCAGGGCAAAACTGGCTGGGAAGAGGTAGTTATTACAGAAACTATCTTACTGTAGACAGGATAAACATGTCTCTGCATAATAATTTTGACAATACGCCAAGAAGAAACTACGGGACAGGAGCTGTAGGAGCAGCAACAACGCAGGTGCATAGTGAAAGAACGTCGCCGTTGTTTAATCAGGTAGGAGCAAAAGGCGGGAAATTCGTTGCAATAAATGCGAGCATAGCTGCTACAGGTCGGACAGTAACTTTGACTGATAAAGATGGAACAGTAAGATCGACAGCCGGCGGAAAAGTATTGTCAGGATGGAACGGAGTATCAGGAAAACTCCTAAATTCAAGCGGAGGAAACTATACCGGTTATACAGATCCTATAACTGGTGTTAGTATGAAAAAGTGGACACAAAAATCTTGATTGTGTAAACTAATTGAGAGAAGGCAGGTGTCCGAAAT
>NZ_JAMZGM010000061.1 GCF_024158605.1 Sebaldella sp. S0638
TACTAACTCTAGCTGTGGCTGCATCTTATACTGCTTTAGCTGATACAGTTACATATGATTCATCTAAAGAAATTATCGACAGAATTCAATTAGAAATGAGACATAAATAAACTGCTAAAACAAACATACTAAACATTTAATTAAATAAAACAATAACTATGGAGGACTAATAATGAAAAAAACAATATTAATACTGACTTTAGCTGCGGCCGTTTCTTATACCGCTCTGGCTAACGCAGTTACATACGATTCATCTAAAGAGATTATCGAAAGAACACAACTAGAAATGAAGCATAAATAAATTAAAGAAAATAAGCTGACAAACTACGGCACTTTCTTTTGGAACAAAATCAAAATTCAGGAAAAATAATGGAGGAAATAATATGGAAGAAGTATTAGAATTTTTAAAAAACTGCAGAGCATTTTTTGTTGCAACAATTGAAGAAGGAAAGCCAAAAGTTCGGCCGTTTAGTTTTGTTATGCTGCATGATCAAAAGCTGTATTTTACAACAGGTAATCAAAAACCATTTTTTGAACAGATTCAGAAGAATCCGGAAATTGAAATATGCGGACTAAATCAAAAAATGGAATGGATTCGCCTCAGCGGCAGAGTTATTCCTGACTCAAGGCTTGAAATAAAACAAAAAGCATTTGAAGAATCTCCATTCCTCAAGAATAACTACAAGTCCGTTGACAGTCCGGTAATGGAATGCTTTTATCTGACTGAAGCCAAAGCTGATTTTTGTAAAATAGACGGCTCATCACGAACAGTCATCCTGTAAGTTCAGTCTCTAAAAGAATAATTTAAGCTAATATGCAAATCTGTATATTGCTTAAATTATTCCAAAAATAAATTTATCTGTTTAAATAAAAAGGAGAACAAACCATGAATACTGAGAACAATGAACATTATAAAAATAAAAATATAATTTTAACTACAGTATTGCTGCTTGCTTTTATGACTTCATTTGACGGAAGCATAATAAATGTGGCATTACCTTCTATGTCAAAGAGCTTATCTGTGAATACACAGTCTATAAGCTGGGTCTTTTCTTCCTATCTGATAGCAATCTGCACTCTTATACTGGCATTTGGTAAACTGGGAGATCTTAAGGGAAAAATTAGAGTTTTTAAAACGGGAATATTCATATTTACATTAGGATCGCTAATGTGCGGTATATCCACGACTTTACCGTTTCTTATAACATCAAGAATAGTTCAGGCAGTGGGCGCTGCTGCTGCTATGGCTACAAGTCAGGGAATTATCACAGAGGCTGTTCCCAAAAATGAGATTGGTAAAGCTTTTGGACTTTTTGGTACTTTTATAGCTTTAGGCACTATGATGGGAGCACCAATCGGGGGTTTTATAATTTCACTGTTTAATTGGAACTATGTATTTCTTCTAAATATTCCATTTGGAATAATAACATTTATTTTATGTATTAAATTTTTACCTAAAGAACACGTTAACAAAGGAAAATTTCCTGATATAAAAGGATTTTTACTTTTTGTAGTAACTATAGTTACATTCTTCTTTTCCGTGATTCAGGGCGGAGCTTTAGGATACAGCAATCCTTTTATAATCGGCAGCTTTGTTACTTCAATAATAACATTTGTTCTCTTTATTTATACAGAGAACAAATCCAGTGAGCCGATGCTTGATTTAGGTTTATTTAAATCAAAATTATTTTCAATAAGCATTTTTTGTTCATTTCTAAGCTTTGTTGCAATATTTTGCCTGTTAATAGTGAATCCTTTTTATTTACATTATACCAGAGAATGTGCCCCGGCTTTTATAGGTCTGCTAATGATGTTTTACTCCATAGTATTAACACTTTCTGCACTTTTCAGCGGTATTCTTTCGGATAAAACAAGACCTGAAATTCTTACTTTTACAGGTTTAATAATAATGGGAGCAGGGTTTTTTCTTATGACTATGCTGGGTGTAAGCACTCCAATTCCTTTATTACTGGCTTTTATGGCAGTCATTGGTTTCGGGGCAGGATTATTCCAATCTCCAAATAATTCATTAGTAATGTCCGCTGTGAACAGAAATAAACTTGGAATTGCAGGAAGTGTAAATGCGCTGGTAAGAAATATCGGAATGAGTGTCGGCATAGCTATAGCTACTACACTTTTATACAGCAGAATGAGTTCCAAAGCAGGATACAGAGTTTTGACCTACATCGAAGAAAATGATAATATATTTTTATACGGAATGAGATATGTTTATACAATAGCCGGAATATTATGTATAATAGGAGCAATCATAACATTCATAAGATTTCGTAACCAAAAAGGAAATATCAATAATGCAAAATTGAACGCATCATAAAACCATCTGACAGAAAATACTTGTAATTTATTATAAAATGTTCTAAATAATCAGAAATAAAAAAATAAAGAGATCGGAGGTAATTTTATGAGTTTGAATGCAGCACAAAAAAAGCAGACCAGCATAGAATTACATGAAAATTATAAAATATCCGGATTAACATCGGAAGATATTCAGGCATATTTAGGTTTAAACGCAGACCAGCTGGAAAGTACAATGAATATCGCTCCGGGTTCAGATCCCACTACTATATGGCGTTTACGTGACTATATGGAAGATAAAATCAAAGAACAAGGAAAGACGCCCTATCCGTACTCGATACTTATTGAAAACATTTATTTTCCTTTATTTTCCTTATAAATAAAAAGGGAGGGATTCATGAGAATCAAAATAGCTGGTATAATGATAATGCTTGTTACGATTGCCTGCGGTAAAATTGAAGAAGGAAAAAATTTCAGTTTATACTCGGCAAATAAAATTTCAAAAAAGTCAGAAACTGCGGCATCATTGAAGAATAACGGCGAAGTCGCTTTCTTTAAAGGAAAAACAGACTCAATATCAGGAGAAGTGCGAAGTTTCCGTAATACAAAAAGTTTTTCCAGTACAGTTCATGTGATTAGTTCTGAAAAAGGCAATATTCTGATTGATCCCGGACACTATTCAGATGAACTTTCGGAGTATGTTGATTCTATAGGCGGTCTGGATGCTATACTGATTACACACGGACATTGGGATAATATCTATGCTTTAGATAAGGTTGCAGCGGCTAATCCGGGAGCTAAAATATATATACACGAGTCAGATTATGATTTTTTGCGTGACCCTGTACTGAATTGTTCAGATATAAACGGATTCTCTTTAATGGTTGATACAAAACCTCAGACTTTTACAGAAGGCAAATTTACAATTGGCGGGTATACATTTGAAATCATACATACGCCGGGACATACCTGCGGTTCATGCATATTTTACTTTGAAGAGGAAAACGTATTATTCGGCGGTGACACTATAATGGCAGAGCTTGTGGGCAGTGCAAAACACCCGACCGGTAATGAAAAGGAAAGACAGGATACTATAAAAATGTTTAAACAGCTTAAATTCTCTGATGATATGAAAGTCTTCGGAGGACACGGCAAGAATACTATTTACAAAGATTTGATGAAAACAAATGTAGATTTACGATAAAATATAAATACCCACTATTTTGTATAATTCTTTTATTTCAAGAAATTCCGGGAGCTAAAAAGCTCCTTTTTTGCTGTTATTTAGTAAATATAATAATACTGAAGCTGTTCATTTCAAAAGCACGATTTTCACTTATTTTCAGATTAAACGCAAACGAAAAAACTGTTTTTATAAACATATCATTCAAAAGAAAACATTTATTTGTTATAATTATACTATAAAATCTAAAGAGGAAGATATAAATGAGAAGAAAAGCAATTATTAAAATATCACTGGCTGTTTTTATAACTATAACTGTTATTATTACTTTCAGTTTTATCTTTGTTGAATTTCTAGGCCCTAAAATCAATGATAACTATGCAGATAAAAGATTAAATACGTTAGATTTTTCTCTGCTGCCTGATAATATTAAAGTAAAAGAGTTTTCAAAATACATTGGACATTCTGAAAAGGATTTTATCATCTGGATTGGATTTATCGCAGAAACAAAATTAACAGTTTCTCAGCTAAATAATATTGACGGATTTCAGGATGCTGATATCTCTGTCTACAGCCATGAAAATGCTAATCTGTTGAATTTCACAGGGACACAAAAAGAATTAACTGAAAACGACATAAGTAATCATTATATTATAGGCATTGTACTAAAACCCAAAACACCTTTTGATAAAAGAAACTGACTTATCTTATTTATAAAAGCAGATACCTGTCAAACTCTTCTTTATACAGGTGCCGAAAAAAATCCAAAAGAATATAAAAATGAAAAAACACGTTCAAAGTATTATTAATACTAACGTGTTTTTTCAGTCTCTATTCTGTATATGGGTCGGTTTAGTTTCTATCCTAATGTATAAGATTATAGGTACAATTTATTCTTATAACAAGAGTCTTTCTTATGTTTTATCAGATAAGTCCGCAGAATTTTCTGCTGCTTCCTGTTACAAGTTAGTCACCGCTTTAATACAGATTTTTATTTTTGACATTATTATTTTATTGGTGGTGTTCCTTCAGCATTTCCTATAATTGCATCAATTTGCACTAAAGCATTCATAGGCAGAACTGATACTCCTACTATTCTTCTTGCAGGTGTACCATTTGGGAAGAACTTTTTGTAAGCTTCATTTACAGCTTCAATATCTCCGATATTTTTAAGGAATATATTTATTTTAACTGTATCTTCCAACACATGATCAATACTTTCTACAATTGCTTTAATGTTTTTTAAGCACTGTTCAGTCTGCTCTTTTACTCCTCCGTCTACTATTTTACTAGTTTTTGGATCTAAAGGTAACTGAGCTGAAATATTATTATAATGAGAAAATGCTACTGTTTGTGTAGATATTGGACATTTTGGCGCATTTTCCGTATTATTTGCTTCTACGATAATCCCGTGTCTGTCTTCAATAGCCTGTGGCGGTGTACCGTCTCCGTGTGATACCACTGCTTCAATTTGTACTAAAGCACCCATAGGTAAATCTGCTGCTGCAACAGTTGTTCTTGCAGGAACATAAGCTACTGCTCTGGCAATTGCCGAGTCTGGGAAAAAAGTCGAATAAACTTCATTTACAGCTTCAAAATCAGAAAAATCTTTAAGGAATACAGTAATTTTAACGATATCATCAAAAGGAACATCGATACTTTCTAAAATTGCTTTGATATTCTTTAAACACTGTCTGGCCTGTTCTGTAACTCCGCCGATTACCAGTCTGCCAGTTTTTGGGTCAATAGGTAATTGAGCTGAAATATTATTGTAGTGCGAAAAAGCCACTGTTTGTGTAGATAGAGAACTTGTCGGTGCATTTTCTGTGTTATTCGTAAGTTTTATAAGATCTCCTGCCTGCGGTGCATTTGGAATTGTACCTTCACCGTTTGTTACAAGTGCTTCTACCTGCACTAAAGCATTCATAGGCAAAGCATCAACTGCAACTATTGTTTGCGTAGGAAGATAGCTCGAATAGTATGTTTTATAAACTTCATTTACTGCGTCAACATCTTTGATATTTTTAACAAATATAGTAATTCTGACAATATCGTCCATAACGTGTCCGATGCTGTCAATAATTGCCTTGATATTTTTAAAACATTGTTCAGCCTGATCTTTGATACCACCCGCTACCAATTCACCTGTTTTTGGATCAATAGGTAATTGGGCTGAAAAGTTGTTATAATGAGAAAAAGCTACTGTTTGTGAATGCAGAGAACTTTGTGGTGCCTTTTCTGTATTTCTTGCTAGTACCGCGTTATAATTACTCATAATATTTTCCTCTTTTCTTTCAAATATTGGTTTTGTCAGCGTTTCATAAAAAAACTGCTGCAGTGATACCCTTCTTCAGTCTGCTATAATATAAATTAAGTATTATTTGATATCTAATATCACCATTTCAATAAATTATAATTCATTCAATGAAAAAAATCAATGAAAATATTAAATATTTGAAAAATCGCCGGAAGAATGGGTATTTTTTTAATTAAAATTTATAATTCCATATAGTCCTGACTCTGTGTCATTATACGTTAAATCAAAAAGAATATAATGTATTTATGATATTTTGACATGATTTCAGACTAAAAAGATACTGTTTGCTAACTAATAAACTTTATGAATAAAACTATCTGAATCTTTATTTTTAAAATTTTCAAACATTATATGTAATTTAGTAAATCAAAAATCGAACTAATTTCACTTAGTCCGATTTTTCCATATATTATTTTAAACTTGCTGTTCTGAGTTTTTCTCAAAAAGCTCAGTTCTTCTATCTAAAAATACTGGAGTTAATCAATTTTTTCATTTCACTATATAATTTTGACATTTCATCTATTATTCCGGGAGAACCTCTCATAAGCGAACATGAATCTGTTTTTATAATATTCTTATTTCTAAGAGCTTTGATTCCTGCCAGCTGTGGATTTTCCAAAATAAAATTTTCTGCTGATGTTGCACCCATTCCTATCAGGAGAAAGTCAGGATTTTCATATAAAATATATTCGGCGGTTAAGATTGGTCTTTCTTCGTCCATACCATCAGCCAGATTTTTTATTACGAATAATTTTAGTATTTCTCCTTTCGCTTTAATTCAGGATATAATTGATACAATATTTACACTTAAAATTCATATTTTAAGCCTATGTAATAATTAATTTCATCAGCAGGTATATAGTTTGTTATACCCGCCCTGTTTGTATTTTGATATTCATTATATTTTTTATTAAAAAGATTGTTCACTCCTGCTATTAAATGTATTCCATTATCAAATCCATATTTAACAACTAAATCTGTTGTACTGTAAGTATCTATTTTTACTCCCCTGCTGTCTTCGGTACTGCTGAAGTAATTTAGATTAATTCCAGTATTTAAGTTTTTTATAATCTCATATGATAGTCCGAGTGTTGCTTTTACTTCCGGCACATACGGAATTTTTTCTCCTTTTTCCGGTCCGGCAGTAATTTTTGCATTTATATATGATAGTGATTCACTTATTACTAATTTTCCAAAGTATTGTTCTGAAAATAATTCCATACCATATCTTCTTGTTTTATCCAGATTATAAAATTCCCAGCCACCGCCGCGTTCCGCAGAAAATACCTGTGAAATTTCATCGTCTGTATTTGTATAATACATTGTCGCACTCACATATGAACCCATTACTACATCCTTCATTCCTATCTCAAAAGTATTATAAGTTTCAGATTTTAAATCATTCAGATAGTAACCTCTTAAAGGGGATTTATTTGTCAGCTGGGCAGGGGCAGGTGACAAGAATCCGTGTTCATATCTGATGTAAACATTTCCCGTATCTCTGTATAAATAATTCAGCCCCAGCTCCCAGGCACTATTATTTTCATTTTTATCAGAATCTATAATAAATTTCCCATCTGTCCTGTTTATTTTATAAGATGCCCATTCTTCCCTGAATCCTCCAATCAGCTGTAAATTTTCCAAAATATTGTGCTTTTCAAGAATATAAAGGCTGTTTGTAGTTTTACTCAGATCTACAACTGCCCTGCTCATTGTTTTCCCATTTGGAAAATATGAATGGCTTCCTCTTAACATGTCATTTTCAAGAAAATTATACCCAAATATCACTTCTCCTTTTGAATAATCATACTTTCCTTTAAAATTTATTCCCTTTTTCTTATCTTCAAATAAACCATCTGTTGTATAAGTCATAACTCCTTTATTGTTCATTTTTAATGTTGTTTTTTTATCCTGAAGATAACCGGTAGCTTCTAACCTTAGATTTTCCAATACATTAATCCCATAATTTAAAGTAAATTCCGTTCTTTTTTCTTCATAATCTGTTAGAGAAGACCCCGCCTGCTGTCTGTCTTCTTCCATTTGTTTTTTAGTAATGGAACTTGAAGCTGTCCTGTCCTCTGTGAAACGGCTTGCTTTTAATGTAAGAGACTGATTACTCGTAATTTTGTAAGTAAGTCCGCCTGCCCAATAATTGTTTTTAAATTTTTCCTTATCTCTATATGTACGTGCATCTCTTCCGCTGAAGTCAAAATTTAAAAACAGCTGGTCTGTCACCTTAAACCCTGTATAAATACTGGCATTTTTGTCATAATGTGAACCATACTCTATTGCTGCCGAACCGCCTGTTTCTTCCGGAGCTTTGGTTATAATATTTACGACACCTCCCACAGTTCCATTTCCATATAATACCGCACCTCCTCCCGGTATTATCTCAATTCTCTCTATATTAGAAATTCCTATTGAATTAATTGGAGTTGCACCATGTGATGTATCAAGAAGATTCATTGTTACTCCGTCAACCATGACTTTTACCTTTGATACTCCCTCGGTTCCCTGACCCCGGATATCAATACTCCCTCCGAAGCCGACATCTACAAAACTAATTCCCGGTGCATCTTTCAGCACTTCCTGCAGATTTTTATACCCTTTCTTTTCAATGTCCTCTTTTGAAATTACAGTAACATTTTTTACCTGCTCTTTCACTGTACTTTGAAAACCTGTTGCAGTTGTTATATTTTCATCCAGTCTGATCTCTCCTTTTACTATTATATCTTCAGTCGCAGTAACTAAAGATGTCACAGCTGCCAGCAGAACAAAAATTACAATTTTTCTTAACATTTGTACCCTCCTTGTTTTTATTTATACGCGTTTGCATACTAAAAATTACGGTTTTTTGCTTATGAAAATTTAGAATTTATATGTTTTTCTTTGATCAGTACTTAAACCTAACAGCTTGCGACTGGACTATATGTTTATTTTATATAGTTTCGAATGGTATTCATTAAACAGTATCTTTATTGTGCCGAAATTTTGATTTTATGTACAAATATAAACTCTTGTTTTTTATTTTGATTTTCAAAATATTTGTTAATATAAACATTATAATTATTATTAAATATTTTGTCAATAAAAAAATTTATTATACAATAAATTTTTATTTCTATTATATCTATTTAATATCCATATATTTAAAGAATGTAAAATTAAAAACCTATATATTATTTTTTTAAAAGAATTCAGTCATATACTGAATATTGACATTAACCGCTGAACTTACCTGACAGTATCTGTAACAGGCTTATGTTTCTCTGAATATATACGTAACATATTAAAAACAGGGATTTTCACCCCTGTTTTAATTGATTTCCTAATTCTTCATGTTTAAAATACGGCTTTTAATGTGACTCCTACTCTGTAATCATCTTCTTTATCATTTCCTGTTTTATAATCACCTGTTACAAATACCCCGTATCTGTCTTCTATTTCCAATCCCATTGATACACCGGTTCTTATAATCCCTTTGTCATCTTCAGGTTTTGAAAGCTTGTGATAACCTGTCTCTATACTTGTTAACTTAGCATACTCTCGCTCATTCAAATCTGCTAATTCATACTCATAAGCAAAATTCAGAGTTCCTTTCAGTTTCCAGCTTTCTCCCACAGGCATTACTCCTTTTAGTTCTACTCCGGCTCTTGGTTTTACGCTCCACGCATCATTTCCTTTTACCTGAAGACTTTCCAATCCTGTTTCACTGAATGTTGGTCTTGTTACATACATTACCCTGAATCCTCCATAAGGTACTATACTTACTTTTTTATTTAAATCAAAGTTTTTCCCTAGGATATTGTCACTTGTTATACTGTATGTTTCATATGTACCATTCATTTCCGATCTGCCAAGCGGTGAACCCCAGTCTATATTTCTGTCTATATTATGAAAACTTACTCTTCCCGTAAGATCATTTCTTAATTCCCAGTCGTTCGACTTATATTTATTATGTGCTCCAAGCTGTATTGTGTCTACCCATTCTTCACTTTCATTTCCGTCTTTGAATTCAAATACTGTATGTAAATATCCCAGTGAATAGCCGAAAGTATGTCTGTATGTTCTCTCTACTTCTCTTAATGCCAGAGCTCCGGCTGTTGTATAATCATATCCTGTTACCCCGTCTGTTTTTTCATTATTTTTCCCTTTTCCTGCTATTACACTTACTTTTACATTCTCCTTTGTATTATTCACTGAATCCTGCATTAAATTAAGCGAATTTTCAAGAGATTCCGCTATATCATTTTCTCTGTGATTAATATTGGAATATACATTTCCTGCTAAACTTCCCATTATGTTTCTGAATTCTTCTTCTGTTTTTATATATCCTGTTTTATTATATATTTTTACTCCGTCTTCGGAAGCACTTAAATAATTATTTTCCAGTGCTGAACCAAATTCTTCAAACCATAATCCATCTGTAAAATCCGTAAAACTTTTTCTTGACATATACACATCCGAACCTGTTCCGGTTGCTTTTGGAGTAGCTTCCCATAAAAGTGATCCGCTTATAAAATCATATTGTCCGGATGTAGCATTTATTACACCTTCCAGCTTATAAACATTTGCATTTGTTCCATCTGCGAATCCCGGTAATATTACTATCGGCTTTGATGTTGTTATGTGATCTGCTGTTATTGATGTTCCTGACAGCTCAAAATCATAATCAGGATTTGAAGACGCCTGCTTTGTTGAAGGATCAGGCTTTATCATTACCTGTATTCCGCCTAATGCCAGCACTCCGCTTGTTTTTATGATTCCGGCATTTATCAGTTCAGGCAGTGTATGGACAGTTCCCGCTGAATTTATTATATTCCCTGTTGTACTTCCGTTTATAATTGCTGATCCTGTCTCTACATTATGTCCGGTATCTGCTGGATCAGATGATACGAATATCTGACCGTTTGCACCGTTTATATCTATAGTTCCGTTATTTATTATTACTGTTCCGATATTAGCATACATTCCTATTGCATTATCACCGGTTATATTTATCTGACCGTTATTTATCAGCTGTGCTCCGGCTCCTTTTCCTGCCATACCTATTGTATTATTACCTGTTACATTTATTATATGATTATTTGTAACTATCCCGCCTTCAGTATACATTCCTGTGGAATAATCACCGGTTGTAGTTATTAATCCGTCATTAACTGCTGTTCCTCCCTTAGCTACTATTCCATATCCCCCGTAACCTGCTGATATACTTCCAGACGCATGATTTACAATTGAAGCATTTTCTCCGTATATTCCCACTGCATATTTGCTTTCTTCTATATCCAGTTCTTTTGATCCGTCTTTTTTAGTAATAAAAACTAAGCCTGAATCTGCTACATTTACAGTTCCATAGTTATCTACAGTTCCGCCGTAATTATATATTCCTACATTATTATTTCCACCCATTAAGAATATCGAACCGTTATTAGTCATTGCAGCTCCGCTTAAACCGCTCACAGAATCCTGCCCCATATAAAAACCGATATTATCTGAGCTTAATGACATAAGACTACCGTTATTTACTACTGTTGCTGCCTCTGAACTGTACATAAATACAGAATCTTTATCGACAACACTGTTTGTTCCTGAATCATTTGTAAATGATCCGCCTTTTATTATAAATCCATAGTTATTACTTCCTACATTCAGGTGCCATGAGTTCCTAACCGCAGAATAAACTCCATATACTCCCACTGCTCCGTTTGTTCCCATATTGAGACTGGAACCCATATTCAAATTAACGATTCCTCCTGTAGAATATATTCCTACTCCCGAATCTCCTATATTAGATATCCCGTTATTATTTACAACTCCTCCGTTGCTATAAATTCCGATGGAATTTTTCCCGGAAGTAACGGTTCCGAAATTCGTTATTGTGCTTCCTGATACTGCACTGTAAATACCTATTCCGGGGTCTGAAGTACTTGTAGAGTTTCCTATTTCTAATATCGCTGACATATTATTAATTATGTTATGAGAATTCGTTCCTATTGAATATATTCCTATCGCTTTATCATCTGCAAGATTTATAGTACCGTTATTTCTTATCTGCATTACCGCCGAACTGTTATTATCTGCATAGATTCCTATTGCACCTGTTCCGCTGCCTGTTATAATCCCTGTTCCTAAATTTTCTACACGATCTCCATCTTTCAGATAAATACCCTGAGAACCGGTTCCTACAGTTATTGTTCCGCTGTTTACTGCAGACGAATTCAGCCCCGAAGTCATCAGTCCTGCTGAACTGTCCCCTACACTAATCATATTGACATTGCTTATTCTTGAGCCATTTTTCCCGTATATTCCTACAGAGCTGTTCCCTAAAAGAATAGACCCGTTATTTTCTCCGTCTGTTGCCATTGTCATTCCCGTAATGCTTCCGCTTCCCTGACCATCCAGTGCCACTGCTGCCACATTAACAGAACCAGAATCCGATGTTATCACTGATCCATTAAGATATATTGTAGAATTTTTTCCTGACACAAGAGTTCCATTTGACGTAAGGTTGCTGTTTCCAGTATATTCCACTGATCCTTCGTTTATACCACCTAGTGTATAAGTGGAACCCGTTGTTGATGTTACCGTAAAGTCATTATTTATTGTTGTTCCGGCATTTGTCTTTATATTATATAAAACTACATTTTGCCCGTCTATATCTATATTTCCTGTACCAGTCCATAAATTTGAATTTCCTTCAAGATAAAGCCCCAATGAGTTATCTCCGTGAAGATTTATATTTAAGCTGCTTAAATACAGATCGCTGTCTTTAGCGTATATTCCTACTCCGTTTCGTCCTACAGTTATGTTTCCTCCTCCGGAAATTTCAATCTTATCCGCATATACTCCTATTCCGTTATCGGAGTTCTTTACATTTATTGTTCCTGTTCCTAAATTTAATTTTGCATCAGATGTTGCCAATCCTTTATTGTTATTTAAATAAATACCGACAGATTTTGCTCCTATATTTGAAGTTATATTTCCTGTATTTGTTACATTTATTTTTTTATCCCCGAATAAAGGCTCATTTGCCGGATCCTGAAAACTTACTGCGTATATCCCTGCTCCTTCATTTCCTATTGTTATATTACCGCTGTTTAAAACTACCGATCCGTTCTCTGCAAACTGACCTACTCCTTTTGCTCCCGTTACTGTTAAAGTATCTGTGTTGGTATTTGTACCAAAATTAGTATAAAGTCCCACTGAATTATTACCTGACAATTGTATTAATCCGTTATTTACCGCTGACACATCTGAAGTCAAAGTAATCGCAGTATTAGCTCCTGTTTTTATTCCTACCTGACCATCCTTGCTTCCTGTAACAGAAAAGCCTGCCATCAGTTCTGTTTTAGTAGAAATAAGGGAAGTCTGCACATAATCATCAAAATCATTATCTAAGAGTACATTCTGATTTATAAAAAATTTTCCTCTGTACTGTGATACTTTCTTGAAGTTTGATGAACTGCTTGGGTCTATATTTATCCCGGTTACTCCTGGCAACGCGTTTAAATACACATCTGCCGCAGGTTCTTCCAACATCAGTAAAGTAGAATTATCTTCCATTTTTACAGTTAAGTTGCTTATATTCAGATAATCAGTCAATGCGGTAGTTCCTTTTGAGTAAAACGCTGTACCTCCGCTTTTTATTAAAGCCGTAGTTGCTCCCTGAAAATCTATCTGTCCACCTGATTCATTATAAAACAACAGTGATTTATCGCCTACTGTTAAATTAGCCTGATTAATTATTGTTACCGCGCTTCCTATTGTTCCGTTTCCTTTTGTATACAGTCCCACTGCCCCGTTAGCTGCTTCTATTTCTGCATTATTCATTATTTTCACTTTATCATTGTTATTATACAAAGCTACCGAATTTTCCCCGCCTATTCTTATACTTCCGCCGTTTTGTCTGTAATGAATGTCTGCTGTCGTTTCTCCCGGCAATATTTCTGTATTTAATGCATTTCCGTTATTTTTTGTGATATACACACCTACTGTATTTTTTGATCCGTCAGGCTGGGCTGCATAATTCAAGACTGTACCGTCATTTAAAGTTAGTGAATAAGCATCACTTGTCATATTATTTACTGTTCCTTCATTATCAATTGCCTGAGCTGCATTTGTATAAATTCCTGTTGTTCTTTCAGTCATATTACCAGGTGTTCTTATTTCTATTTTCGCTCCTGTGCCTAAATGAACTACTCCTTTTCCTCTTCCTGTTGTACTCCATCCCGGTGCTCCGTTAGATGTACCGTCAATTACTATTAATCCGTTAGTTCCGGCTCCTGTTTGATATATTGGTATATTATAACTTCTTCATATAGTCCTGCTTTTAGATCATCACTAATAGTAAAAACCAGTCCATTTCCCTTTTCTACAATAAGCTGCGAATCTTTTCCCGGGTCATTGGTTGTATTATCGTTTACTACTTTACTTCTCATACCGTCCTCTGATTCTACTATATTTATTCCTGTTGAGTCTCCTCTTACAACAACTATCCCCGGATCTATATAGGCAAGGGTATCCCTATCTCTATAATCTATATAACAACATCTCCAAACCTGCAGTCCCTGTGACCTGTCATCTACAATTACGTTTCCGACTCTTCCGTCTGAAGCATGACTCAGATACGTTCCTTCAGTATCTTCGAATTGCATCCATACGGCCTGCTTTACTCTTACTGTGCCGTAATTTTCTATTTTTGTATTTTCTGCATAACTTCCGCTGTAATAATGTATTCCCATTACAGAACCTATATCTCCGCCATTATCTGCCAGATTAGTATATATATTAAATTCCCCGTTGTTTACAAATGATATAGGGTTGGCATTCTCCGGTCCAACCATATATCTGTTCTGGTTCAAAATTCCGTGAAATGTATTTGTCCTTGTTACTCCGCCGCCGCTATTCCCGTATCCATCATAGTTTATTTCTATTTTCCCGTCATTGGTATAAGATCCTTTATATATTTCTACTCCTGTTTTATTCATCAAACTTGAAAAACTGACTACATTATATATCAGATCACCGCTGTTTACCTCATTAGTTCCGTTCACAGATGTAGTTACTGCATCAGCATGCCCTGAAGTATAGCTTGCTCTTGGCCAGTTAATAGATATTCTGCTTAAATCCGGAGGTGTAACTACATTTACCGGTGAAAATGAAGGTAGTCTGACATCTCCTGTTATTGTAGGTATTTCTACATTCACACTTACAATATTAGGGATTATATTGATTTCCTCTGCAGGCGATATTGATAAAGCCAGTGGTTCTTTTGTCAGCCCTTTCAAAGGTATACTGACACCTAAATTTATGTCTTTTGTCTCCTGCAATGGTTGGTAAGGCTTTCCTGAAATACCTCCTCCTGTTACACCGCTTGTCATTACATAATTTCCTGCTGTATCATAATATCCGCTGACTTTCGAATGATATCTGGCGTTTTCGGAACTGTTGTCCACTCCTTTTCCATACTCGTTATAAAATCCCGAAAAAAATATCTGCCATTCTAAAAATTCCGGTTTCACCACATAATCATTTTGTAGATATAAATCTTTTAATTCTTTATTTTTCGAATTGATTATTCTTTCTAAAACTTGATAATTCTTATTATTTGATTTTCCTTGTTCCATGTTTTTAATTATGTTGTTATACATTCTGTCATATTTTGTGTTTCCGTTAACAGTATTTCCTGCTGCATATACTGGTAAAATTGAATTTAATGCTACAAAAGATAACAATATTTTTTTATTTTTTTTCATAATTCCTCCTTAATTTGTTCTAATAATTTTCTATGATATATTATCTGTTATAATATCATGTTTCTAATAAAAAAAAAGTTAATTATTTTTATGCTGTATTTTTATCAAACTTAGTCCTATAAATGCTAACAAATATAGCATAATTTTTTTCATATTTATAAAAACAATTAAATAACCCGTAATTACCAAAGAAATTATCATCAATAAAGAATCGGAAAGTTATATTTAAAAAATATATACAGAAAAAAATATTTCAAATGATGTACAACTGTATAATAAATTATTGTCTGAACTTAAAACAGAAAATGAAAATAAAGTTTTCTTAACATTGAAAGAAATTTTGAATAATATAGAGAATTTAGATAGAAAAGATGTACAGTAATTATTTAAAATGTTCATAAAAAAATCGAACTAATATAGCTTAGTCCGATTCATATATAATTTTAACTTCTCCTTAGAAAAGTAAGATATTTTAGTGGTGCCTAGATACATACCGTTTATATTCCAGACTTTGTAATAAAAAAGGGAGCATATTTCAGCCCCCTGCAAAAATGATTTTAAATCATCCCTCGCAAGTTGATTTTATCATTTATTAATGAATAAATCAAATAGAAAGAAGGACTAATTATGAAAAACAAAAAGACTATTATAATTCTAGTATTGTTGTTTATTGCCATATTCACGGCATTAATTTTTATAAAATATGAAACTTCAAATGAAATTTCTTACTTCATAGATGAGCAAACTGGAGTCGAATATATTACTTATCATAAATCCATCACTCCCCGGTTGGATCAGAACGGGAAAGTTATAGTAAAAAAATAAGCAGCCTTAGTGGCTGCTTTTATTTATTCTTATACATTTCTTTTAATAAATCATTTTCAATTTCGTTTTTTAGATTATTCTTAATTATATCAATGTCCTCTTTCTTTACATCTAATAGGTTCATTTCAATCGTTTTTTTTGTTATTCTAGCATCTACTTTTTTCAATATTTCTTTTTCAAGTTCTTCATATGATTTAGAATAACGTTGTTCTTCATTGAAGAAAGCAAACACTCCTACTCCACACAAAAATACTAATGTATGAAATAAAGCTCTCTTTATTTTAAATTTTGAAGCTTTAAAAATTTTAATACTTCCCCATGAAAATGGTCTGTTTTTACAAAATTTAGGATATGGAAAAGGTTTTATATAATATTCTCCATCTTTTCTTTTTTCCCATGCTTTATTTTCGCCATATACAATAGCTAAAATTATCTGTAGTATATAAGCAAGTGTAAGAACTAATATTATGTTTATTAATGCAGTAAACAATATAAGCCTATACCCATTATAATTTTCAAGAAATTTACCAATAAATGTGAAATTTACCTGTATAAACGTAAAAATGGCAAAAAACAAACCCATCATCGTCATAATTTCAGATTTTATATTCCTTGAATGCGAATTAATTTGGTCTAAATTTCTCCAAGAAGCAAAATGATTTGTCAAAAGTAAAATTTTATTTAATAAAAGTTCTTCAGATATCTCAGATCTTAAATGTGACATTTTTTCGTCAAATTCATCAGAATATTTTTTATAATTGGATTCATCAATTTCTTTTTCTATTATACTACTTACGGTTCTATTTACAAACAAAGTTAATTCAGACAATCTATTTGAAGTTGACTGTTGATTAGAATTTTCGGGCGAATTAATGCTCGGATCTATATTAGGATTCATAGTTGTTTGATTTGGTGTATCAGACATTAAATCCTCCTATTCTTCTATGATATTCAGCTATTTCCTCTTTAGGTATTATTGAATTTCCAGAATTATAATGATTTATCCACGTTTCAAAACGATGCGTTAAATCTACTAAAGCCCAAGTGTTAATGCTTTTATTGTTATCCAAAAAATTTTTTATTATTATATTATCATTTTCTTCACTAGCTAATCTATTGAAATCCTCCATAACATTGCCTGTTCCAAAGAATACATCCATATCACTCTGTACTTTACGATCTATATCGTCAAATCTTAAGTCTTGTGAGCCAGAATAACGATATTCATTAAAGACTTCTCGTACTACAGGACCGTAATCCCAAGCTTCAATATTTTCATTAAATAAAGGTCTTCCCACATTTACAAGGAAAATCGCTTGTAAAAAATATAATGTTTTTTGTAATCTAACATGATCCATTGGACAATGACTTAGAATATATTTTGCAACACTTAATGCATTATATGGCATAGAAAACACCTCCTATTTCTTCTTAGTTAATTATACCATGTTGTACCATTTTTTCATATCTTTTTTTTTACCTTCTATTATACTATATTCATTAAAATTTTTCCATATATTTTCACTTCCTTTCTAAAGAGTAAAATGTCAACTCACAGGTTTACACTCTTCAAAACATTCAAATATTTCTCCACCTTCTTTCTAATATTATTGTGATAAGTTCTCATATCCTTGTCCTCTCCATACAATTTAATAGTAAATATCACCCCTCTTTCATCTTGCCTAATTGCATAAGTCACATTATCCACTGTTCAATCTCTTGAACCTTTTTTACTCCACTAAAGAAGTAATATTCAGACATAAAATCACCTCTTGCTATTCTTCCAATTTATGCTTAGATTATAGCATTTATAGGTAATTCCCACTAAGTCGATTAGACTAAAATGGGTTAGATTCAAAAAATATTATCCCTACTTTTCGGCATTTAAAACAACATTTTTATTTTTTCTTAGATTTCCTCTAAAATAAAAAAGACACTCTTATTAAAAGTGCCAGCAAAAAGAATCTACCCCAGTTCCTTTGCACTATAATTCTACCTTAACTTTTTAATTTGTCAATAGGTAAATATGCATTTATAAAATAAAAGAACCCTTTCACAGGCTCTTATATTTTATATTTACTTTTCAGATACTCATATTAAGACGGCATACTGTTTATTATGTCCAACTTTGCCTTTTCTGCCTTATAGAATTCTGGAAAATGTTTCTTCAGAACTGGTGTCAGTTCCTTGAACTTGCTTATATCTGATTTTTTCATGTCTGGTAAATCACCCGATAGTTTTTCAAATTGCTTTTCTAAATCCCAGTGAATTGTTATAAGTGTTAACTGCTCGTGTCCTTTCAACTTCGATAAATCCTTAAATAATTTGCATAACATAATGTTACCTCCTAGTTTTTTAGTTTTTTTATATCTATGTTTTTGATTCTTTGACAATAAGTTTCTATCTCGTCAGTGTATAAATCTTGATTTTGCCTTACTAATGAACATCTTTTTATATCCCTTTCGATATCTGTGCTTTTTAAATCTGCAATATCGTCTTTTAGCTTTTCATCTTGTTTTTTCAAATCATAAATAAAACCAGTCATTACCATGTCTTGAGTGAATTCAATTTTAATAGTCGTTACTTCTATTAACTTTTTGTTATCTGTCACCAGTTGCTTTATTTGCTGTGATTCCATGTACTGATTGTTTAGAAAAATTATTATTATCACTAAAGAAATAACCCATTTTCCCCATTTTATATTTTTTTCTATTCTCTCTGTAAGTTCTCGGCTGAACATAGCACCCTCCCTGTCTTATTTAGATTCTATTATGTTTTTATTTTTGTTAAATACGTGTTGTATCAGAGATTTTATCCAATTTTTCGGTATAATACACAACACAGAGTTTTTGTAGAATTCCTGTCGCATCATCCAGTCAACCGCATAATTTAATTTTTCTACACCTTTGTCACCTCCCATTGCTTCCGCCCATTTTGAAGCGACAAATGCCAGAACTTCTGCTTTTTTGTATTTGTACACGAAAAATCCTATTGCCACTAAACCTATCACGATTGATGTATTTATATATGGATGTTGCATATAAAATCCTGTTACTAAATTTAAATAATTCATAATTTATTCCTCCTATTTTTTAAGTTCAAAATGCGGGTAATCCTTGAAACTTTTCCAGTCTCCACCCCATTCTATATTTATTCCTAATTTTTTTGCTACAAATTTTATGTGAGGTGCTATTTTATTAATGATTGTCTTATCATCATCTACCTGTACTTTCCCACCATAATATGCATATAAATCAACAGCATAACCATAACCGTCTGATTTAGCCTGATGATTTGATTTCTTCTTTACTCCGTCCGTATAAGTTACGATTTTACCTGAGGCTGTTCTCCCTTTTGCATATAATGCTTGTTGCTGTGCAGTTGTTCTTAACTCATCTGTTATAGTAAAATCTACAGGACTTGTTTTTATTGCTTCTGTCATTACTTTTACTAAGTCCGGATGTATTCTTTTTAAACTGTTCAAACTTCTTTGACTAAATTTAAATCCTGTATTTTCAATAATTTCCGGCTTACTCTCTTTATTTTTTACTTTTCTCAATGCAAGATATAAAATATCTCCTTCCTGTTTTTCATTTGTTACATCATATTCTATTCCTTTATAATTCATTTTTCCCTCACTTATATTCTATTTCATTATAATCCTTAAAATTATACTGAGTATCTTCAATTATAATATTATCAATAATTTTTCTTATGTCCATTATTTTGAAGTATTCTATTAACTTAGCAAGAGTATTAAAATTAATACTACTCGCCTTGTTCTCATATAAATTTTGCAAAGTTGATAATGCTATTTTGGTATCTTTACTTATAATTTTTAGTTCATTTTAAGGACACCCTTTATTTTCTTGCTTTCTAGCCCTTTATATATTCTGCTATTGCTTTCGCATAACTTCTTCCTAATTGTTCCTGAACTGCATTAAGTGTCGCTATATCCCTGTCATTTGATATGAAGCCACTTTCTATTAGTACTGCGGTTGCTTTTGTCTTTTGAAATAATGCATGCCCTCTTGCTCCACTCACATTTGGCTTTATTCCTCTGTTTTTTAATTTAGTTATACATAAGTTAGCCTCAAGCATTTTTCGTGCTAATTCCTTGCCTTTTGAACTCGTAGGGTAATAAAATACCTCTACTCCGTTTCCTTCATTATAATCCACAGAATTTAAATGAAATGATACAATAACATCATCTTTTGTACTTATTCTGTTTATTTCATCTGGTAACTTGGAAAATCTCTCACTTTGTATTATTACTTCATGATCTACTTCCATTTCTTTTAAGTATGGAGATACATATTTATTTACCAGATCATAATTGTATTTATACTCTTCAAATCCGTTCCCTATGGCTCCGGGGTCATAAACTCTCACCCCTTTCTTATTTATCGTATTACCATGTCCTATGTTAAGTATTGCTTTTCTTTTCATTCTCTTTGTCTCCTTAATAAAAATATCCTACCGGTTTTATTGATAATGTTACGCTACCTGACACTAAATTTCCTGTATTTCCTACCCTATACATCACTAAGTTTGGTGGAGTGAAAAATCCTGTAAACAATATATCTACTCTTCCATTTTTCATAAAATTAATATACTCAAACATATCATAGGTTTCAGGTCTCTTTATTATGAACTGTCTGTAAGTTGTTTCTGTTGTTCCTGATACTCCGTTTGTTGCTTTTATTATTACATTTAATACTATTTCTTTAAATATAGAAGGTACAATATCCGAATTAAAATCCGAACTTTTCAGATATTTGTTTCCTCCGGTTCCCCCTGTTATCTGTTCTGTCACCTGTTTTTCATTAAACCTTACATATCCCCCTCTTATTTGCCACTGCTGATAATTTAAAAATGCTATTTCTTCTACTTCATAATATTCTTCAGTGTCCTCGTCCCAACCTAAAAGATTTATATACCTGACTGCTCCTGTTATAAGGTTAGGGTTCAGTGCATCTTTTACAAACTCTACTTTTACTGTTTGTAATTCATCTTCAAAGTATTCAAACTTTAAAAAACCGTTTCCTAAATTTATTACCGGAGTTGTTGGAAATGAAAAGTTATACACTTTTACTTTCTTTTTTGATTTTACGGCTTCTAAAAATTTTATATTCAATTCTTCCTCTGTCATCTCTGCACAGTCTATTCCCCAATCTAGGAAATCACTGCCTTTTAAATCATTTATTTCAGACATTAGCTTTGATATATCGCTCTGAACATTTCCTGTTCCTGTTATTACATTTTTTGCCAGTGTTGAAGGATACAAAGTTCGGTATCCTTCTGCTGTTTTTTCTTTTAATTTCACGTTTGCCATCTCTGATCACCTACACAGTTTCTTCTAGCCAGATATCTCCTTCTACCTGTCCTGTCGGCTCTGTTGCTGATACCTTAATATCTACAATATTTGGTTTATTCTGTATATCTGTCCAGTCAATTACCATGTCCATACTCTCAAATTCAGATATCTTTATCCAGTTACTCCCATCATAGATATATGAGGCTCCTCCTGCTTTTACTGTACTGTCTCCTGTTGCATCTAATACATAAGCAATCAGACCTTCTTCCGGAGTTAAGGCATCTCTTGCCGGTATATCTGCTACTACTTTTGCTCCTGCTCCACCAGCTGACGGTAAACTGTCAAGAAACGCCTGTACTGTTGTTCCATCTGTCATTTTTACCTGTTCTGCTGTTGTCTTTAAATTTATCTCATCATAAGTCCCTGCACCGTTTTTTCTTTTTAAAGTTCCTTTTTTTACTGCCATTTTTCTCTCCTATTCTTCTATCTCTATTTTATAGTCTTTCCAGTCACCTATGTTCTCTACACTATCAATTAAATCAGTGAGAACATTAAATTCATCTGTTGCTTTTATGGATTCATTTAAATCCTTTGTTCCTTTTACATGAAATACAAATTCCTGAAAGGTAAGTCTTTTATTTCCCGTATACACCTGTACTAATGCACTTACTTTTCCCTGTTCATTTATTTCATTTCCCTTAAATTTATAAACTAATACACCATCTGTATCTTTTATCTCACATTCTCCCACCACCACAGCTCCTGACAATTTTGTCACTGTCAATGTTGCTGTTTTCCCTGTCAAATCAAACGGCATACCATGCTTTCGCAAATTAATTGTAAGCGGGTATACTTCACTATCTCCCTGAACATACAGAATATTTGTATGTTTTATATTCTCAAATAATTCTAAGTCAACTGAATACTCTTTTTTCATTATTGAAACGCCCCTCTCACCTGTAATTTTGCAGTATATGTTATTCCTGACAATAATGTTCCGCTGTGTACTATTTTCCCTGTTTCCCCTGCTCTGGAAGCTCCTATCAATTCTCCGCGACTTATGCTGCCATCGCTTCCATATATACAGAAGTCTAAACCTTTTGC
This sequence comes from Sebaldella sp. S0638, assembly GCF_024158605.1. Lineage (NCBI taxonomy): Bacteria > Fusobacteriati > Fusobacteriota > Fusobacteriia > Fusobacteriales > Leptotrichiaceae > Sebaldella > Sebaldella sp. S0638. The sequence goes on from NZ_JAMZGM010000061.1 coordinate 22,818, forward strand.
CCAAGGACTGTTATAGTAAGGCAGATTCGCCAACGGTAAATTCTCCGCTATATTTACTGTTGATATATTCGTGTTGTATCTCACCAAAATATCGTATGTTAAATATTTCCCCTGCGCTCCTATTCTTACTGTTCTTGTTGTAAATTTAGATGTATCGCCATAGTCTGTATCTGATACCGTTATTGTAGATGTAGTTGCTCCTCCTATAAAATTATTCACTGTATTAAAATCTGCTCTGTTTACTACTTCTATTCTGTCTCCTGTTATGCTGTACGGAGTATCATAGGAGCTGGAATATCCGCCTGCTATCCTTATTCCGAATTTATTTGTCGGAATTCCATTCTCAAGATAATTTATTAAATATACAGA
>NZ_JAMZGM010000062.1 GCF_024158605.1 Sebaldella sp. S0638
TTTTTATCATGTTCTTTCATGAATTCCTGTACTTTAGCTTTATCCTCTGCTTCTTTTGTTATTCTTGCCGTGATTTCTTTTTCCAGTTCTTCTGGTGTTTTCGGCTTTAGCTTTTCCGCTACCGTTATATTCAGTCTTTCTGCCTGTGCTTCTATTTCTGTTTTTGTTAATGTATCCAACATTTCTTTTCTATCCATTTTATTATCTTCTCCTTTTTCTTTTGGTTTCTTTTCCGGTTCTATTTCCTGAAATTCCATGAATATGGGTGATTCTTGAAACTCTGCCCCATCTACTGCCGGATTAACTTTATTTGGCAGTATTGCTATTTTTGTAAGTTCATCATTAGGAAGCTCCACCGATACTCCGTTTAGTACTTTCCCATTGTAAAACTTCTTGCCTGTTTCATTTAATTCCAGATCTGCAAATACTTCTACTTCTCCGTTAGATTCCTTAAACTCATAATTATTGAATTTCCCTAAGTTTAATGGTTTTTCATCTTTTGCCCACAATGATGTATGCAGGAATATTGCATCCGTTTCTTTTGCTTTGGAGAATATATTTTTTACCTTCTCCTTATCATACTCACCTTGTGGGTATTTCCCACTTTTAAATACTTTTATCTTCACTATTTCGCCTCGTTTCTTATCTTAACTGACCTTTCTTCCACTTTATTATCCAATCCTTATACTTTATCCTCTGACCTCTATTTAAGCCCATAAATCGTCGCTGTGGGATATTCCTTTTTGGATATCCAAAATTATGGACTGCTGCGTACTTTGTATTTGTTCCAACAATAGCTTCTGTTCTTGTATTTCGTGCCCTTATGGAATTTCTTAACCTTCCTGTATTACTTAATATTCTGCTTCTGCCTTTTACTGCTCTTCTTCCCCTCTTCTTTTTAAGACCTGAATTGTATCTTGATATTATGGTATTTCCTTTTAACCCTTTCCATGGTCTGCCGTCAGTGTCTACTTCATTTCTAAACCTCATATCCACTTCTTTTTTCATATCCCTTGAGATTTTTCCTGTTAGATAAGTAATATCATACATACTCTTTACTGCTTTTACTCTTTTATCCAGATTCTTGAGATTCCTTATTACTTTTAGTTTAGCCTTCATAATTAGATACCTTCTTGTAAAGTTCCTCAGCTTCTTTTTCCTTTTGGTTTACATATCTTTTTATACCTGATATGTAATTACTTCCTATATTCTTATCAAAGCCTTTTTGAGGATTTGTCCCTATTTCTCCGCTTTCTGCTCTGTATCCGTAATTAGTCATATCCTCTTCACTCAAAGCCGTTACTCTGCTTCTACATCTGAAATGATTTGGCGGATAATATACCTCCCAGAAAGGACTGTCTAATCTATACACTTTTCCATCTAACTGTCTACATAAATCTGTCTCCCTTCCGTCTAATATGGCATCATACAGGCCGTAAATGAATCCATACTGCATACCTTCCTGTAATTGTTCCCACTGACCTACACTTTGTGCATTTATCATTGTCTGGTCAAATACCTGTCTTAGATAATATCCGTCTTTTCCAAAGCCTAAGCTTTCAATATCTATGTTCTTTTTAAAGTCTTCAAAGGTCTGGCCAAGTTCCAGATTCTTTAGTAATTCTGAATACAATGTCTTTGTTACTTCTAAATCAGTACTTCTTTTTATCCAGAAGTAATTTGTTCTGTATCTTTCCATTACTCTTTGGATCTGATCATACGTTTGGGGCTCTCTGTTTAGTAACCAGTTTATTGCCTCATTGAAAGTCATATTGAATATATCCTGCAGATCTATTTCAGAATATACGGCAAACTCACTTTTCTTTTTATACTCGGCTGTTTTACTTCTATCTTTTATCGTTAAATACTGTCCCCATAATTCTGATAAGATTAATGAATTTTCATGGTTCTTTGTTCCGGTATCTATAGTCCGAATATCTTCTATAGAAGTAATATTTTTTATTTGATCCGCTATCTTTTTACTTATTTCAGGGACTATTTGTTTCCTGAGCCTTTCCATGTATTCTGTTGTTTTTTTATTACTGTCTTCAGTATTTTTCTTGGAAAACTCCGTAAATGGGTTATTTGGCTGCTGTTCATCTTTTTTCTTTAAGCTCTTATATCCGAATACTTCCTGTAATTCCGTCTCATCTATTTCATACCCTGCCTGTGATAGCTTTACTATCTGATCCGCCTTCTTATTTACTTCGTCCTGTTCTAAGTTCTTTATCTCAAGTTCTTTTTTACGATCCTGCTGCCTGTTTATTTCTATGTAATACTGATTCGGGTCATATCCATGGATTAAACCGTCTATATCAATTATTTTGTCCAGTTCTTCCCTTACAAAAAGCGCTATTTCATCTTCTATCTTTTCCTTTTCTTCCTGATGGATTGTTCCTAATGCCTGAGTCCCATTACCATTTGCACTACCGTCATTTATGGTTAAAGTACTTCCCAGGATATTCTGAAATATTTTTCTTTCCAGCTTTTCCATTAGTAAATTATGTATTTCTATATTCAAGTCTGCAAGCCTCAACAGTACTATACTATCCTTTATCCCACCCGCATTTGGAATTCCAACTGTATTCTTATCCATCATTCTTTTTAGTTCCTGACCCGTCTTTTCCACCAGTTCATCTTCAAGATTCGGATCATAACCAAACAACACGATAGTCCCACCATACTTTTCTATTATTCCGTTCATTTTCCCTTTGATGTATTTTATTTCCTCATAAGTCTTCAATATGGGCTTTAGTAATGTTTCTCCGTATGGCTTTGTCACATCTTCGTTGTATATGGATATATGCCATTTCATTGGATTATTTAGATATATCTTCTCGGATATTTTGCTTTGTATGTAGAATTCCTTCTTTTCTTTATCATATCTGATTAATTCTCTCGGAATAAAATCCAGTCTTTCTATCTCAAAATTTTCATTGTAGATTACTTCATGGACTGTTATTTTTAGAAAAGGTGTTTTTGCCAGTTCTCTGATAAAATTTACTTTGCTTTTTATGTTATTTAGCCTTCTCTGCCCTTCTTCAAGCAGAGTTTTCTCTTGGGAATCATTAACTACACCTTTTTCACTTGTAAAGATTAATTCCCGTGAAGTTACTCCTCTTACCAATGTTGAGATTGCTGTATTTATGTCTATATATTCAAATATTTCCTGTAATTCATGAGCCTCATAAACGTTCTTATATTCAATATCATAGCCGTTTATATCAATTACATTTCTCGCTATATTTTGTAGTACGTTTTTATTTGTTATATATGACGGCTCTCTTGGCTTCCTGTTTTTCCAAAACATTTTATTTTCCTTTCCCTAACAATCTTTCTATGTCTATTCCCTTTTTAGGCTGTTTATATATCGCATATCTCATCGCGTCTATTATGTGATTAAAGGCATCTACCGGCTTATTAAGAACTCTGCTGTCCTTTGTATCCCAGATGTAGCTTGAAAATTCCGTTATTGTGTTTACGCATCTTGGATGAATGTATATTTTGTATTGCTGTAATAGCTGAATTCCATGGAGTATACTGTCTTTTCCCTTAACTGATGGCTTTATTCTTCTTATTCCGTGTCTTTTTATTTCCTCTATACTCTTCTGTTCTGCTGAATCTCCTATTATTTCTTCCTTTTCATAACCCATGTATTTTATCTGTCTTGCTATTTCATCATTCAGCATTCCGGGTTTATAGAATTCATCAAATACATAAATTTCTTTATTTTCTTCATCTTCAAGATATCCTATGAAAGCTGACGGGTCATTCGTATATCCGAAATCAAGTCCGAATCTTGAGACCACTCCTTTTCTTTTGGATATCTCCCTGTAGTCAAACTCTTTTTCTTCCCAGTTTTCAAATACAAGACCTTCTGCTATTCCCCACTCTGCTTCTCCTTCTACTCTGTATCTTTTTGGATTATCCCGTTTCATTTTCTTAAAGATTTTTCTATCATCTTCGCCCAGAAATTCATTTACTTTGTAAGTGGTAGTTAATGCCAGTATATCCTCATCTTCTGTATCAAAGAATCTCGCTTTCAGCCAGTGCCTTTCATTCCAAGGATTAAATGTGAATGTTATCTGTTTCCAGAGATGATCAGGTAATTTTCCTCTTATGGATAAATCAAGTTTATTAAAGGCATCTTCATTTGTTATTTCGTATGCTTCTTCGCTTTGTGTTACGAACAAGCCGTTTCCGCTTATCCTCTGTACATTACTGCACAGTTCAGACTATATCTTCACTCATTTGAGTGCTCCCCGTTTCGAATTCACTTGAATCCTACTCTACTCATCAGGAGATTTTCCTGCTTTCGATAGTCGTTGAACGTTTTTACTCTGTGGTATTATCTTTCTAATAACATACAGATACCTATTTTTATATCTTTGCTATTATTTTTGTCTGCTTTGTGTATTCTTTAGCCAGTTTTCCACATTTGTAAACTTCGCTGCTGATTGCCCTCTAAGTCAATTTAGTTAGGGTGTTCCAGCAATTAGAGGAGTTTATTTTTATGTGCTGAACCGATCTCTTAATCCAGCACCAACACAGATATCCTTCCGATACTGTTATTGATGTTAATTTTAGAGGATCATCAAGACCTCTAAATAAGATTTTCTGCCCTGTCGGAATGTAGCTTAATTCAAGAGGGCTTCTTGTTGCTTTCCACAGATGACTTACTCCCAGCCTCTCTGTCGCCCAGATCAGATCCGTATAGCTGCTGTCTCTCAAAGTATTAAATACTTTCCTCACTACCAGAGCATTGGAATCTTTATGTTTCATTATGTTGTATATGAGCCATAATGCCATCGTCTTGCTTTTTTTACTTCCTCTGCTACCTTTTAACAGTCTGTATCTTTCTTTTGCATTCCAGAAAGTTTTATACCCTTTTCCGACAATATCTGGCAATCTTATTTTGGTGTATTTATTCATCCAGATCATCCTCTCCGACTATCACGACAGGAACAGCTTCTGTAAAATTTAATTTTTCTGTAAACAGACTGTATCTTTTTCCGAGTAGCTCTGCTGCTTTTAATCTATCCTTAGCACTTATTTGTTTTTTTATTATTTTAGCTTCACTCATACCGTCTCCTGTACCTTCTGTAACTACAACTTCTTCTTTTATTTCACCTCGCATCGAAGATGATAAATGTTCCATTACTTCTGTTGCATTAGCTATTCTTTTACTTTGCATTTTTTCCAGTCTTGCCTCTATATATTTTTTTATACCTACTTTACCCAACAGCTCATGTGCTCTTTTCTCTGCATAGGTATCACTATATCCTGCCTTCTTTGCCGCCTCTATTGCACCACCGCATTCAACATAGAAATCTGCAAATCTTTTTTGCTTTTCTGATAACTTCATTTTTTATCACCTCCGTATGCTTAAAATAAAAAAAGCTACCGAAAAACAATGACTTTTACATCATCATTTGACGGTAGCTCAGTAGCTCCACATCCTTCACAAGATAATAAATACCCTGCTTTTATTTAATTTTCTTTTTTCTTTTTATTATATCATACTTTTGTCAATTTTGATCATGGTTGACAACAGCTTTTTTCTAATTCGTTCAATATGGCTGTGAACAGTACTTCTCGAAAGTCCTAATTTAGCCCCAATCATATATTCTGATAATCCCTGAAGCCTCAAATTATAAATTTCTATTTCTCTAGGGCTTAATTTCTCTAATGGGGTTTCTTTATTTTTGATCATTCATTTTCACTCTCCTAAACATTACTAAGTTCTTTTGAGTATTATTAGTTTTTAAAAAGGCGAGTAGTTTATCAATTCTTTTTTTCTCCCGTACCTTTTGAATTTATTTCACTCACAAGTTTTGAAAAATATTCTTCCTTTTCTTTTTCTGTTAGTGGCGTCCTTAAATCAACTATCTTCTTTAGTTTTTCCATTTCTATCCCACTTCCTTCTCAAATCTGTCTCATACATCCCATGGAATTTCCCAGCATACCATCTCACAAGTTTGCTCTTAAACTGCTTTTCCGTCACATATCTTAGTTTCGGTCTTTTCTCATAAATTTTCCCGAATATGTGGCCTAAAATTAATAATATTAGTTCCAGAGGTGCAAAGATTACACACATCATAAAATGTATCACCAAAAATAAAATTATCCGGATTCTTAAAAATTTCTCTGTTTTCATTAGCTCCCTCCATATTTCCAATTCTTAACATCTTCTAAAAACTGTATCTTTTCCAGCTTTTTAATCTCTGCTCTGTATTCCAAAGTGGCAGCACATATGTTGTATATTGTCACACATATTACAAAAGTTATTATTATCTCTTTCATTCCGCCACCTCTAATTCCATAAGCTCTGCCTTGCTCCAAGCTTTTCCGCTTTCCCATGTGATGAAGGTGAATAGTTCTTTATTTATTTTTAAATTCCACCCTTTACTTCTCCAATGGTTAAAACCTTTTGGTATATCCGGTTTATGAGAACTTAAATATAAATCTCCACTCATGTCTCTTGATAACCAAAATTCCGGCTCAATACTTTCTGCAACATCTTTCTCTTTCCTCGTAAGCTTAGGCTTTTCATTAAGCATCACTTTTAAGCCGTAGAATTCTAGTTCATCCAGATTATTTTTTGATACATTGAACATATCAATCCATTTATTCTCACCGTTTACACTCTTTGTAAGCCTCTCAAATACTAAGCTGTTCATGCTGCTACCATAATTTTCTTTAATTCTGTTTCGCTTCCCCCATTCAAAACCTTTTAATTCAATTAATCTCTCTATATTTTTTATATCCATTCTTATCATCTCCTATACTTATCAATTCTTGCTTTTAAGCTGTTTAATAATGCTTCCTGTACATCTCCTTTATCTCCGAGTGCTGCCATTACATCCACATCTCTTGTTCCTTCTGTTATCAGGTGGTGTATAAATACTTTTTTAGTTTGTCCCTGTCTGTGAAGCCTTTTATTTGCCTGCTGGTACAATTCCAAAGACCAGTTTAATCCAAACCAAATTACGTGGTTTCCTCCGGCTTGTAAATTCAGACCATATGCACTACTTGCAGGATGCGTGAGTAATATATCTATTTCCCGGTTATTCCAGTCTGTCACATCCTGATCAGTCTTTAGCTCTCTGACCCTCAAATTTGACTTTGACAAACTTTTCTTAATCCGGTCTTTGTCATGTTTGAAAGAATAGAAAACTAATGCTGATTGTCCATTTAGAGCTTCTACGAGCTCTTGGAAAGCCTCTATCTTGCAATTATGTACTTCATGGATTTTTCTATCCTCATCATAAACAGCACCATTACTCAATTGTAAAAGCTTATTTGTTAAAGCTGCTGCACTGGTCACATCTACGGTTTCTCCAGTTTCAATTAACTCAAGTATCATTTCTTTTTCTAATTCGTCATATGCTTTCTGGGCTTTCGTATCAAGTTCAACTGATATTCTGTTGTAATTTATATCTGGTAATTCCAGATAATCCTCTGCTTTCATGCTTATACAGATATCCGATATTTTGTTATGTATTGAATCTTCTGAACCATCTTTCAAATCATATGTACCAAAGCTCTGATCTCCATATCTTGTATAATTAAAATATCTTTCCCGGAAACCTGTTATATTTTTTTCCAGTCTTTGCCCTTGGTCAAGTAGATATATCTGAGCCCATATATCAATCAGCCCGTTAGGTGCCGGTGTTCCTGTCAGTCCTATAATTCTTTTTATTTTTCCAAGGACTAACTTCAGGCTTTTAAATCTTTTGGATTGATGATTTTTGAATGATGACAGCTCGTCAATTACGACCATATCAAACGGCCATGAATTCTGATAATATTCAACTAACCATTGTGTATTTTCCCGGTTAATAACATAGATGTCCGCCGGAGTATTAAGAGCTTTTATTCTTTGTTTCAAGGTCCCTAAGACCTTAGAAACTCTTAATAATCTCAAGTGTTCCCACTTTTCTATTTCTTTGCTCCAAGTAGATTCTGCCACTTTTTTTGGAGCTATTACCAGAACTTTTTCAACATCAAGCCTGCTATATATCAAATCATTTATTGCCGTTAATGTTATTATTGTTTTACCAAGCCCCATATCAAGTAATAATCCTAAACTTTTATCTGATACAGCTCTGTCAATACAATACTTTTGATAATTATGTGGTATGAATTCCATTGTTATTTAGTCCTTTCTAAGCGTTTTCTTGCTTCTCTTACCAGTCCGTCAATTTGTTGTTTTGAATCAATGATCATAACCCCAAACCCTAAATCTCTAATTTTCCTGATCTGACTGTCTTGGATTGCTCTTGTTTTTTTTCCCGGAGCTTTTAACTCTACAAAAAACGACCATCTTCCGGGCAACAACACTAATCTGTCTGGCACTCCTGCATTACCCGGACTTACAAATTTATATGCTATGCCTCCGAGTTTTTTTATTTCATCTCTCAAATATTTTTCAATATCTTTTTCTTTTAATTCATTTTTAAACATATTGTCTCCTTTTTTATTTAGGCAAATTTATCTCTAAAAGATGTAACAGATTCTATATAAGTTTATACTATATACGAAATAAACGAATTAAGCATATTAAGTAAAACGTATATATTGCATAATATGCTTAATATACATATATTATATAAAAGTTATAAAATATATGTTACATGTTACATACATATATATATAGTAGTATTAATAGTACTTTGACTATGTATCAAAAGGTGTAACATTCTCATTTTTTTGTTTCATTAATCTTTTTTAATGTTACACCTTTTCACCACTTTGTTACATCATTTTTAACTCTTAATCTGTTTATTTTAAAAAACTTTCTAATTTTTCTGTTACATTGTTACACATTTATCAAAAACGCTATTTACAAAGTCTTGAGGTGTAACACTTAATTTGCTCTTTCAAAACCTCTTTGTACCCCATAACAGCCAAATCTTAATGTCTTTTTAAGTCGATTCCATCCTGATAAGTTTTCTAAAATTAAATTTATTTCTCTTGAATCTGCTGTCTTCATATTTTTTACATCTCCGCCTAGACACTCGCACCATATTTCCAAAGCACAAATTCTGTCTCTTTTCACCATTTTTTCCTTTACTTCTATATCGAACGGGCTTCTTACATATTCTATTTTCTGTTTTAGTGTTTTAGAGTTCCAACTTTCCGGTATTTCGGTCTCCAAAAATTCCGATATTATTCCTTCTTTAGGTGAGCTTTCACTATGTTGTTTTTGCATTTCAAGGGCTATTGCTTTCGCTTCTTCTCCATCTAAATCAAGTTTTAAACCAGCTATAAAATTAACATATGCTTCTGCCCATATCTGATCCACCTCTTTTGGTAAATCATCAAACACAGATTTGGTAGGTTTTTGTTCCAGTATTACAATTGGCCAGAATCTTCTATCACCTGTTTTATCTCTCAAAAACTCCCAGTTATTAGTAGTCCCAAAAAAGACACAACGTCTGGGATGATTCCTGTTTCTATGACCAAAAGGGTCTCTGTATCTATCCTCTTGTTTTGATAAAAAGTGTTTTACGGCATTTACTTTTGACATTCCCATACCTGACAACTCCCCAAGTTCTATTATCCAAGCACCTTGTATTGTCACAGCTGCTTCTTTACCATCAAAATTATCTAAACTATTACTAAACCAAGGACCACCTAAAGTCCTAAAAAAAGTAGTTTTCCCTTTCCCCTGCCCTCCTTGTAATATGGGAGCATAATCATATTTAACTGCACCGTCTATTGCTCTGGCTACAGCAGCAGTCAAAGCTACTTTCATTACCTGTCTTGTATAATCGTTATCAACTGCCCCGAAATAATCGATTAAAAGTGTATCCAATCTTTTTATGCCATCCCAAATTAAACTTTCTAAATATTTTTTCACTTCATTTATTTTATTCTTTTTAGCTACTATACTCAGTGCATCCGATATTTTGTCTTTCCCGGTAATCTCGTAAAACTCCTCTAGATGATTTCTCAGACTGCTGTCGTCGACATCTTCCCACTCTCTTTTGACTTCTGTTTCTTCTGAGTTATCCCAAGGCAGACGACCTAATACTAAACTTCTGGTAGCAAAATCATCTAAAGCTATTTTCCCTTTTAAAAGAACGTCATTTTCTAGTATTATTTCTATATTTCTTATTGTTTTTTCATTTTTTCCATTTTGGTTTTTCTTAAGACTGTTCATCCACGATAAGTCTACATCGTCATCTACTCCGAAAGCATCAAAAGCTCTTTTATATCTATCTTTATTCAATATTTCAGCAACTTCATCAATTCCATATGCCAATTTCCGCATTTCAACAAAAGAAGGCAGCTTCCCATTTGGTGTCAGCTCTTTTGCCACATCATCAAGACCGCCAAATTTATGAAGTCTTACTAAATCAAAGGCATTACATAAAGTTTGTCCTGCCGGATCCGTTGCATGATGGGAATATACAAATTTATCATCATATACTACTGCCCCGCCGTAAGTACTCCCGCCCATAAAAGTTAATCTGTCCTTTACATCACATATCTCGTAACTGTCAGGAATAAATCTTTCTATTGCTTCATAGATATTAAATACTTTACAAAATGCCCCTATTACTCCGTCCTTTTCTGTGGGATCCTGTTGCTTTTTTACCTGATTTTCTCTTACTTTGTCATATCCCGGAACCTGTGGCCATTCTGTAACATCTTTCCAGTCTTTATATTGTGACAGTATCCAGTCTGTTTTTATAAAAGGCTTATCCTCATATTTATAAACATAATTACTATCAGAACTGCAGCTAGGCCAGAACATCAACCTTGCTACTTCAAAAGTGGTAGGATCACACAGCCCTATTCCTATCATATTACCTAATTTTCTTGCCACCGGTTCGTATTCATCAGAGGTCATACTGCGATCAACAGGGATAATAACTCTTAATCTTGGCTGATAATCTGAATGTTTTCTTGTTGAATATACAGCATATCCAATATTAAGGCTGCTTATTCTTTTTAATACTTCCTCTGTTTTCCCAGCTTCTATATTATCCAGATCAAGAGTTACGAGATCCCTTGATAGTATATTTGTATTTCTTCTCTTACCTTCTTTGAGCTTCCCGCCTACAAAGCCACCCACATCTTTTAACCCATCCTGATCCGGTTTTTTCATAGCCAAAAATTCTTCTAAAGTTTCATCAGTACGAACTGGTGTTTTTATTTTATTAACAAAATCAGACCACTTCATTACTTCCGTTTTCCACTCTATCGACTTTCTACTATTACCATTACTGATTACTATATCCCTGTTGTTCTCCATTTACTTCTCCTTTCGCTCTACCTTTCCGGTTCCGTTACACAATTCGCAGTCTATAAAATTTTCACCTTCATCAGTATGAAAACCATCACCGCCACAATTAGGGCAGATATCAGGTTCATAATATCCAGTTTTTATTCTTTCCAATGTCCTGTCTATTTTCTGTCTTGCTATTTCTATAATTTCACCTCTTTTACCATGTTTAAAGAAACGCTCTAAAAGATTCACATCAAGGATATAAAATTCAAGCATAGGGATTAGAACAAATTCTAAGAAATCGATTTTATTTATTTGTTCTGCTACAACATAACAATCTGTTAATTCTTCTAAAATTTTAGATATATCTGTCTTCTTAGACCAAAGCGCCTTTATTGTGTTTTTATTACACAGGTAGAATTCTCTGATTGCTCGCTCAAATTCTTCCAGTTCTTCCAACAATTTAGCTTTCTGATTTATCTCACCAAAATGATTCTTTATCGTTTTCAGTTTATTTTTATATTCTTCATTTAAATTACTTAACATTTATTAATCACATCCTTAAATATATTCTGTTTAGTCTTCAAACAATCTACTGATTTCTTCCAGCCTCTCATTCATCTTCTTCACTTTTTTATTTACAGCTTGTCGCGTAACTCCCAACATCTTCCCTATATCTCCCTGTTTATATCCCTGTTTATGGTGCAAGTCGTATATTTGTAGTTCTTCTCTGTTTAAAACTAGCTTCTTGATTATTGTTTTTAATTTATTTCTTGACAAAGTGTTTATAAAGTCTATTATTCTTCCGGATTTTAATATCTCGTCTAATTCCCACATAAAATCCTTTATTTTCATTTCTTCTATATCTTCCACAGTAACAATAGATTTCGGAAATAAATCCTCTCCGGCTACTTTCAGCATTATTAGTTCTCCGATATCCTTATCAAGAACTTTATATTCTTTGTATTGTATCGCCATCCATAACCTCTAATCTTTCTTATAGTAATAGCTTTCGAAACCATCTGCATTTAATAATAATCCGTCAGCCCAGTTAATATTCTGCCCCATTATGTTGCAAATTTCGTCCACTGTTACACTTTCTTCTGTTTCGACTACTATTTCATCGTGAATATGCATTACTATCTTAAATCCTTTATTTTTCACTCTTATTAAGCTTTCTGCCAAACAATCCCGGGCAATAGCCTGTGTTACATTCTCCACAAGTTTTCCACCGTAACTTTCCTGTGTTTCCCATTTCCTCGTTGTCTGATTTACTCCTTTGTATGTTATTACTGTTGCATTCCAACTATTTAATCTTGTCCCTGGTGATGCATAATATAATTTTCTTTTGCTTGGCAGCTGTATCGTCATAAAATCAAGACCGGTTATAAAATCATATTCATAAGCCAGTATCAAGCCTTTTATATTTACCGATTCTTTATTTTCTATTACATAGGCGGCTGCATTCCCTAATTGTTGCCACAGATCATAAATTCTTTTATTTGATGATCTCCACCTATAAACAATATCCTGAAGTTCATCATCACTCAGTCCCATTTTGTCAGCTCCCATTGCTTTAAGTGCACCCACGCTACCGCCATAGCCAAGTGCCAATTCTGCTATTTTCCCCTTTTGTCTTAATTCATATTCCTTATTGCCTTTTACTATTCGCTCTATCGGAACACCAAACATCTGACTTGCCGATGCTTCGTATATTTTCCCATGGGTTCTGAATACATTCTGTCGCCATTCCTCCCCTGCAAGCCAAGCAATCACCCGTGCCTCAATTGCAGAAAAGTCCGCTACTACAAACTTTTTCCCAACCTCAGGTATAAAAGCCGTCCTGATGAGCTGGCTTAATGTATCTGGAATATTCCCGTAAAATAATTCTAATATTTCTATGTCATTATTCTTTACAAGTTCCCGTGCTGTATCAAGTGTATCTAAGTAATTACGGGGTAAATTTTGCACTTGCACTAATCTGCCTGCATATCTTCCAGTTCTATTTGCTCCGTAGAATTGTAACAGCCCCCGTACACGATCATCTGATCCGGCTCCTTCTCTCATCGCTACATATTTTTTAGTGCTTGTTTTTGATAGTTCCTGCCTTATTTCCAGCACCCTCTTAACATCGCCAACTACAGTCTCCACTAATTCTGATACTGTCTCTTTTTGTAAATTGTCTATTTCCAACCCCTGTGATTCCAACCATGGTTTAAGCTGTGCTGTACTATTAGGATTCAAAACACCTGTTAGCTTTTTAGCTTCTTCTTGTAGATCATTTGATACTTTTTCATCAATGTAAAGAGCATTTTCAACCATTCGTTTATCTATTTTCACGCCCTCGGAATTCATTAGAATATCAAATCTCCATAAATCCCATTCTTTATCTGGTACTGGGAATATTTCAAAACGTCTTAACACTTCCATCTCTGTTATAACATCCTGTACACAATAATCTTTAAATATCTGCCATTTTTCAGGCTCATGGCGTGGTAAATTCCTTAGTCTCCCGCCATTTGTCTTAGTTGCCTTACAGGGGATACTAAAATATTTTATTAGATTCTTCCCTGCTGTACTTTTAGATTTATCTTGTGATAGTCCAAGTGCTTTTCCTACCTGTTCCAATCCTGCCGGATAACCACAATATAATCCTTGAATCATGGTGCACTGCCATTGTGCTATATCTGTCTTGTATCCTGCCTGATTCAGACACCACCACTCAAAAGCAGCATTGTATGCGTGCTTTATACAATCAGAACCATTTAAAAGTTTTACTATTTCATCAGGAATTTTTTCACCCTGGGCAAGATCTATAATTTTAACAGGACTATTATTTAAGGAGTATGCAAACAAAAGTATCTCAAAATCAGGGCTTTGTGCATATTTATATGCTCCGGAAGTTTTTATATCTACAGAGCTGTATGTTTCTATATCTATATTTAAATGATTCATTTTCATCTCCTGTCTTTTAAAACTAAGAACGGCCAAAATTTAGCCGCTCCTATGTTGTATTTTTATACTATTACTTCTCCTGTCAAATCATCATATTTTACTTCACCGAATACATCAGCAGACTTCTTAGGAGCACCACCTAAAGGTGTCCCGTCAGCTACTTTTTGAACATTACTGAAACTTACGCTTATTCCTTTTTTCCCACTATTAAAGTATGGGAAAAAATTTATCAGTACTCTTGCATACATACCTGAATAAATTTCTGACTGATCCAGTATAGGATTAAGCTGTCCGTCCACTACATCAGGTTTGTATGATGCACTTGCTTTTACGTTAAGAATATAATGTCCTTTACATTCAGGACCATACTCTGTACCAGCTACAGGTTTTATTCCGTCTCCGTCATGATACGGTGCGGAAATATTAGGCGGCATTGTCCCACCCCATTTTTTCCCTAGACCTTCTCTTTTAGCTTCTTCTATTGCCTCTCTTATTTTTGCCATTGTTGCTGTATCCGATTTTGGAATTAATAACTGACAGCTGTAATTTATCTTAGTTGGATCATTCTTATCTGCCTTTGGTGTAAATAACACCGGAAAATTCAATCTTACTTTACCTGTCACTACTTCTGTTTTCTTTAAATTCATATCATATCTCTCCTTATATATTATTTTTACCGAATACATCTTCGGCTTTTCTTTTAGTTATTGCTTCTCTTTTATCACTTTCAGGAACTAATGTAGGTTTTCCCGGAATAGTTTCTATCATATCCCCTACCCATTCCTTAAAATCCTTTTTACCTATAACCGTCTCCATTTGAGGCACTGTTAACATTTTTCTTTCAAACAGTAATTCTTCCTGTATCCCATGCTCTTTCAATTTTCCTACAGCCACATCAGTATCTGTGAACTTTCTTCCTGCTGATCTGCCTTGTACAATCTTCCAGCCCTTTACTTCCTCACCTTTTTCAATAGCAGAGTATATTTCAGCTTTTAATTCTCCAAGCCATTTATCAAGTTCTGCTCCTCTTTGCAATGCTTCTGCTTTCTCGTCATTAGTAAGTAACGACCCTTTTTCTTTCAGTTCCTCCAAAGCAAAGTAATTTTCTGCTCTTGCTCTGCAACTGCCTTTTACTTTACAAAATTTACAATGTTCCCCTGGATTAAATTCTCCCTCACCTGCAAATGCTCTTTGTGCATTAGGTTTTATTACAGTTTCAGCCCAATTCAGAAGGTCTTCTGTTTTCATACTAAATACTGATATGTTTTCCAACCTTGGTTGCACAATATGCATTTCTATATGCTTAATATCATAAAATAAAGAATATTCAAGATATGCTCCTAATGCATATAACATCAATTGAGGATTATCTTCCGCATACACCGGCACACCTTTCCCATATTTCAAATCTAATATGTATAGCCGGTCACCGCTTATAATAATAGTATCCGCTGTACCGAATGCCTCAGGCACATAACCCTCAAAACTTACTTTCTTTTCTATTTCTATATATGGGCTGGTACTAAATGACATTGCTATTGCTTTTATATGATCCACGTATTCATCTGTATAACTGTCAATTTCATTTTGCCAAAGTCTGTGTTTTTTTAATTTATTGTATTCTGTTGTATAAGTTTTTTTTGCCATGCCTGTTTCTATAAAATATTTTCTTAGTTTCAGCTCAGCAAGAGCATGAGCCAGTGTCCCCTCTTCTGCATATTCAGATGTTGTATTTTCCACAGTTTCCTCTAATCTTGCAGAAGGATTACAGTTCATCCACCTGCTAGCCCCGCTTGCACTAAGTATTGCATGGGACATTATATATTCGCCCCCATTTCCCGCAAGTCTGCTGCAAACTCTCCGTACCTTTCCTCCGAGATATTCATTAAGCCCTCTACTCCATATTTTTCTTTTACAAGATTTTGTAATTGCTCTCTTTTATCGGCTCCTAATCTTGCAAATTCAGCTGATGCCTTTGATAACTCATCTCTTGTATAAACTCTTGTCGCTGTTTCAGGTTGGGGTGTTGGTTCAGGTGACGGTTCAACGGGTTCAGCAACCGGTGTTGTTTCTTCCTGTACTTTAGTCTCCAGCACACTCGGCTCTTGAGTTGTCTCAGCTACAGGATTACTATCAGGCACAAACTCTGTATTTTCCTGTGCTACATCACCTATATTTTTAATACCTGCTAATGCCCCTGCCAGTCTATCTATGCACTCTATGGTCTTTTTATCCATACTAAATGTCATTTTAAAATCCATACTTGATTCCTCCTCTTAAATTTGGTATAATTAATTGACTAAAATTAAAATTAAACTTTAATTTCCTTACATGACTGTGTTCCCGCACGGTCATTTTTATTTCTCTCAATAAAATGATTGCACACCATTCCTTCTGCTCCACAGTAATACTCTGATTCTTTTTTAGTAAGTCTTTTGTATGCATAAAGCATTTCTTTTCCCTGAAATATAACTCTGCCGAAACTGTCATTTTTCCGTAATTTTAACTTAGGTTCGCCGTTTACCATCAACACCAAGCCCCCCCCCGATTTAAAAACAGGTCCTATAGGAAGATCGTTAAACTCTATTGTTTTCATTTATTCACCTTCTTCCAGATACTTTTCAAACCTATTAACAGCCCACCATAATTCGCCTTTTATATAGTGTTTTTTCCTGACTGTAGTTTCTGCAATATTTACGTGTTTATTACTTAGCTTAATGTATGATCCTTTTTTATCCTTCTGAACTTCGGCAGTCCACCAGTCTTTTGAACCTATTACTGCTAACATTAGATTTACCTTATTAGCTATTGTTACGACTCCTATAATTTCAATTCCTTTTAGTTTTTCCATACCTTACACCTCACTTTCTGCAATTCTTTTTCTGGCCAATTCCATATATTCAGGGTTTAACTCTATCCCTATACCATCCATACCTAATTCTTTAGCTACTTTTAAAGTTGTTCCGGATCCTAAAAACATATCAAGCACTTTTCCGCATGGCGGACAACCTGCAGATAAACACCGTCTTACCAGTTCCTCTGGGTATGTTGCAAAATGCGCTGCTTTTACCCCTATTGTTGCTATATTCCAAATATCACCTATATTTTCAACATCTTCATCTGATAACAAATTCTCCCATACAGTACGCATGTTTCGACCTTTATCACTTACGACTGCCAACCATTCTTTTTTTACATCACGCATCCTGCTCTTTGGTCTATTTTTTAATTGTTCCTGATCTAAATACTTGTGACTTGTTGGTATTATTCCATTTTTAAAAGCTTTCAACGTTTTTTCTGCATACGGTTCGTATTGTTTTTCAAAATAATATTTTTGATTTTTTGTAAAGAAAAACACCTCTTCAAAATCATTAGTGAATCTATCTTTCACACTCTCCGGCATTATGTTCGGTTTTCTCCAGATTATTTTATTTCTAAGTATCCACCCAGATTCAATCATATAAATTGCAAACCGTTCCGGAATACATAATCGTGATTTTCTTTTTATCTTAGTTTCTCTTTTTAAAATTTCATAATTTTCACCTTTTAAAAATCCTTTTCGGCCACGAACTGGTATAGCAGCATTATTCGAATAAGTATCACCTAAATTTACAAAAACTGTACCAGTATCTTTTAAAATCCTATACACTTCATCAAATATCCCCATAAGATTTTCAAAATATTCCTCTAGAGTTTCCTCTAATCCCAGCTGGCCATTTATTCGATAATCTCTTAATTGCCAGTATGGCGGACTGGTTACAACGCAATCGATGCTATTTGATTCTAAAGTTTTTAAAACTTCCAGTGCATCGCCTTGTATAAATTCCAATTTCTCACCCTCCAATCACAATATTATATTTTTTACCGAATTCAGCATTTTCAACCTTAACATCTTGCTCTTTCATATGATTTGCTTTAATTTTCCGAATTGATTTTTTTACCCGTCTGTTTCTTGTTAAGTTTTTCCAGAATTGTCTTATTGTCATCTTATTTCACCTCTTTCATTAATTCTTTTATTGATGTGGGTTTCTCATCTTCCCATATCGGCTGACCACAGCAGTCACACACTATTCTCCCGTTGCTTACCATCGGGTTTTCAAACATTTTTCTTATCATGATTTACACTCCTGTCTATATAAATTTTTAATTATGGGTTCTAACACAGGAACCGCTATACTATTACCAGCCTGTTTATACATTTGACTGTTTGCCCTGTCTTTTCCTTTATAAAACTTATTATTTAGGGCAAGCCTTGCTTTCTGATAAGCTTCATCAGTAAACCCCATTAACCGCCAACACTCGTTTGGCGTTAACCGTCTGATCCTTAAAGTACAATCTGTTACAAGCTGTTTGCGTGTTTTTTCAACATATCCTTTTAAATCTGCACCTTTGCCTATGTTTGCAGTAATACAATTTGATACATCTTTATCGATTAAAACTTTTATTCCCTCACCTTTGTTTGTTGTCAATGTAGGAGATAACCCAGAACTACTAAATACTTGTCCATTCTGTCCTTTTTCGCTGGGGTTAACATTCCCTATTAAATATAAGCCTGTCTTTGCTCCTAATCCTCCACCATTGGCGTTTTGAGTGACTGCTATATCTGTTGTATAAACTCTTTCTCCTTGTGAGTTTTTATCTGTTAAACTTCCTATCAAAGTTACACCATGTCTGTCCTGTGCAGTTAAAGTAAAACTAGGATCATCATTATTTTTAAATCTTCTCCCGTTTTGCCTTTTTTCTAATCGGTCAGGAGTAAGTGTCGGTAAAACTAAATTATTTCTTATTTGTCCACTTACTACAGCTCCAGCTATTTCATTTCTTAATATATAACCTTGTTTTCCTAATCTTGATATAAACTCTTCTACTTTTTCATCTTTCAAATAGTAGTTTTCTGGTACTTCATTATCGAGCAAATCCCTAAGTCTTAATTTCAATTCTTGTTTTTCTGGGAACTCGTAAGGCTTATGCTCTCCTAAAATACTTATTACGAAAACCCTTTCACGATTCTGAGGGATTCCATAATCTTTTGCATTTAGTACTTGCCAGTAATTCGTATATCCCAAACTTTCTAGTTTCTCAATCCAACTGTCAAAATCAGGCTTATGTTTTTTTTGTATAAGTGCTTTTACATTTTCCAGTATCAGTACCTTTGGTAAGTTTCCTATTATTGCAGATGTATCAAGTAGTCTTTCAACCTCTAACAATAAACCGGACCTGGTATTTTCTTTAATTCCTTTACCATATCCTGCGATTGATATATCTTGACATGGGAACCCATATGTAAGTAAATCACATGGCGGTAAGTGCGTTATTTCTTTAATATCTCCCAGATTAGGAGTTTCATAATCATCGTGTATTGCTCTGTATGCTCCTATTGCATATTTATCTATCTCAGAGAAGGCCACAACTTTATGATCTATATTTTGATTTTTTAGTGCCTGCCTAAAAGCCCCTATGCCTGCAAATAACTCAAAAACTTTTATAGGTTGTCTCACAATCTCCTCTCTTTCTTATTTTTTAAAGGACACTTTGGATGAGGTTTGCCATACCACGGATGAACTCCTAATCCTGTCCCGTCATAACCATCCCCCGGTGCAATCTTACAAAAGAATCTGGTACTTATCCAACCTCGATTATATCCTTTTAAATACTTACAGTCTTTACATAGCATCTATAATCTCCTCTCTTCCGGCTCTGATACTAAACAGTATTTTCTTAATTCGTCGTATACTCTCCATGCATCAGCCTCATCATTTAGCGGTATTTCCGCTGTTTCAGTCTTTACAACATATACTTTTTCCATACCTTGCTCAATCCTCCACCATTCATTAAATTGTTTTCTGCTTATATGACAGTCATATTTTCCCGGAGAAGTTTCTACACATATACCATATGGTGATCTGCCTTGTATTATTGCGTTTTTAATTGACATATATTTATAACCTGTGATCTTTGAAGCTTCTGTTAAAGTTAAATTTTTATATTTCCGATCCCCAGTTCCCAGATACTCCTCAAATTGCACACGACTTATCAAATATACCCAGCGACCCTCTTTTGTTTCAGCACCATAACCAAATGAACATTTTTTCTGTCTTATTGCCTGCTGTAAAAATACATCTCCTTTTCCCATTTCGTAGGCAGCCTCATGAAGTTTCATAGCCACTGGGTCATTCTCAAATAGTTCTTCTACTGTCTGGTTCATTGGTTCACCTCTATAATTTGTCTGACTTCTTTTAATTTTTTCTTAAATATGTTACTATTGCATTAATAGATACTCCACATATCTATTAAATATTTTTTGAAAGGAGCGTTTTATATGGCTAAATTCCAAGGTGCTTTAGTTACAGAACAGGGTATTACTTTTGGAATCGTAATAGTTAAAATGTCTCTCCTAAGATCGTCATCATCTTCAATTGAAGATTTTAGGAATAGCTGCGTTTCACTTTTCCCCGGAGTACCGATTATTTTAATGGCTCAAGACTCACGAGGTATCCCCACTTATCATGGGAGAAAAGACATAGTAAATTTCTTAGCAAGTATCGATTACACCAGAATTCCATGGCGCGAGTATAGCTATTAGGATAAAGAGTGATTAATTTCGCTCTTTTTTTATTTTTTGCGGTTTCAAAGTAGATGAAAATTTCTTTAATTCCATATACTTTTTATATATTTTCTTTAATTTTTTTATGGGTACATCTTCAAACTTTTTCATAATTTTTCCTCCTCTATAATTTTTCCAGTAATCTTAAAATTACTTTCCCGACTTCTATTCTGTCATTTAGTGTTCCGCTGTCTTTGAAATCTTCCATATACTTATCAATCATAGTTTCTATGATTTCTTTCTTATAACTGTTTTTAGATGTGGGTTTCTCTCTAACAGACATTTCTTTTAATACTGTTACAGTTCTTGTTATCCCCTGCCCTTGCACTTCTATGTATCCGCCAGTTTTTAATCTATTGATATACGCTTTAACATTGTCATAATCTATTTTCAGGTTATCTGCTACTTCTCTATTCATTGCTTTTGGATTATCCCGTAGATATTCCAATACTGCATTTATTTCTGTCATTTTGATACCTCACTTTTTTATTAATTTTATGTTATAATATATTAACCTCATTCGAGAGGCGGTGATAGCATGGCTAATAAGAAACAAACTAGTAAAAAAGTAGCTTCCACAGCTTCAAAAATTTTGAAAGATGGTCGTACATCAGCAGCTTCAAAATCTGTTGCAGGAAGTGCTCTTTCACAAACTCGTTCTACCCCTAAAAAGAAAAAATAGAATTTTCTTTCAACACTTGATATAAACCTGTCTCTAGGGAACATATCAAGTGTTCGTTTTTATTCTCCTCGTCAAACCCTAACTGTTCCAATATTCCGTGTATTATTTCATGCAGTAGTGTACTTTCCTGATATTCTGGACTACAGTCTTTACGGATTTTAATTACTTGTTTTAAATAATCAATTTCACCGAATTGGTCAGAGTCATTATTTATTTTTTTCACATACTTAATTTTATATATTTTCCCCAGTATATTTATCTCTTTTAGCACTTTTACACCCTATTCTCCTATTGGCATATTTACTATACTATTACTTCCCTGTACTTTTGGAAGTTTTCCATCCCACTTATCAATATACATTTTTCTTAATACTGAGGGTGTCAGAGATTCAGTTAATTTTTGATTTGCCTGTGCTTCCAAATCTTTTAATTTTAGATTTGTTTCTGCAGTTTTTATTCTTTGCTGATTCTCTATCTCTACTTTCATGGCATTCTGTTGTGCTACTTTCTTGGCCTCTATAGCTTTTTCAAATGCATCTGAAAAATCATGATTTATTATTGATACTTTTGTTACCTGAATTCCATATGGCTCTAGATCGGTTTTCAGATTATTGAATATATCTTGTGACAACTGTTGTCTTTTTTCCACTACTTCTTCAATTGTATATTTGGCAGTATTTGCCTGTACTATCTCCGCTATTCTCGGTTCCAAAAGTCTAGTCTTATAATCATTTTTAAAATCCTCATAAAGCTTTAATATATTTAATATTCTGTATTGAACCGCTATTTCTGTATCTATTGTTTGTATGTCCTCCGATGATACTGAAAATTTCGATTGGATTTTCTGCTCCCGTGTTTCTATTTTTGTTTTCCCTTCAACCAACGGTATTTTGAAATTCAATCCTGCTTGTTTTGTTCTTACGACTTTACCAAATCTTGTTATTACTGCTGTTTCTCCTGTCCCTACAGTGAAAACAGATGGTAAGGATATTATTATCCCTATTAAAATTAGAATTCCTACACCTATTTTCACATAATCTTTTTTCTCTAATTGGATATCTCCATATTCATTTCTTTTCATTTATATTCCTCCTTTTTATTTTTTAATATTTAAATTTGTGTTATAATCCCCTTATCCTATTTTGAAAGGAGATACTATTTTGAAAAATGTTTACGCTTGCCTTTTAGGCGAATGGGTTAATTTAAATAACGATTCTGACAGTCTAATTGAAGGCAAAAGTCCATACATCTG
>NZ_JAMZGM010000063.1 GCF_024158605.1 Sebaldella sp. S0638
ATGGGTTTATTACTCCTTACCAGGCTAGATTCAATTTCTTTGGATCCTAATGTTCCCATTTTGCTTGACCATTACAACCGATAGAAGAATTTGTTAGTCCGGATTATTCAGTTACAAAATTACTTGGTAATAAATTAATTGTTGAAAAAATTAAATGATTTAAGGTATAATGAGTTAGGAGGCGATTAGAATGAAAAAAATAATATTTTTATCAGCATTTCTAATGCTATTGATCGGATGTAGCAGTGCGTATCAAGCAGAGAAGAAGCCTAGAAAAGTAAATTATACATGCCCTTATGACTCAGCTTTAACGATTGAGTATAGTGCAGATGGCGAAACTGCTATATTAAGAGATCAGCAGGATGAAACATTTGATTTTAAAAGAAAGATTTCAGCAAGCGGTACAATTTATGAAGGTAATGGCGGTGTCAGCTTCCATGAAAAAGCAGGAAAGATTCTTATAGAATTTGTAAAGGGTAATACCGTTGAGTGTAAAGAATATAAAAAATAAGACCGGATTTTTCCGGTCTTTTAAAATACTCGGAATTATATCGCACATTTTCAACATCTGACATACAGCAGACAAAAGTTTAGCCAAAGTCCTTTTAAAGCATTAATATTATTTATTTGACAAATAAAGAAATTATAGTATAAATTATAGTAAGCAGAAAAAATTATATAAAGGAGAGGAATATATGAAAAAGCTTTTTATTTTTTTATGTATGGCAGCGGGAATAACAGCATTCAGTGCGACAACAGCCAAGAAAGTACCAGCAGGTAAAGACAACTTTGAAATAAATATCATTCACATCAATGATCATCATTCGCACCTTGAAGCAGAAAAAATAGATCTGGACCTGGGAGGGAAGAAAACTAAAGTTACAATAGGCGGAATCGGAAGAGTAGCGTCTAAAATAAAAGAATTAAGAGCAAAAGAAAAAAATCCTCTGGTTTTACATGCCGGGGATGCAATGACAGGGACTCTCTACTATACTTTATTTAATGGTGTGGCAGATGCCGAAGAGATGAATGCAATAGGCTTTGATGCCTTTACTTTGGGAAATCATGAATTTGACGGAGGAAACGAAGGTCTTCTGAAATTTTTGAATGTCTTGAAAGTACCTGTGGTTTCATCAAATGTGGTACCTGAAAAAGGAAGTATCCTAGAAGGTAAATGGACACCTTATATAATAAAAGTAATAAACGGGGAAAAAATAGGAATAATAGGATTGGATATAGTAGGAAAAACAAGAGACTCATCTAATCCGGGAAAAGATATAAAATTTGAAGATGAAGCTGTTACTGTACAGAAATATGCAGATGAACTGGCAGCTAAGGGAGTAAATAAAATTATTCTTCTAAGCCACTTTGGTTATGAAAATAATGTGGATCTGGCTAAGAAGGTAAGCGGCATAGATGTTATAGTCAGCGGAGATACACATTATCTTCTGGACAAAAATTTTGAAAAATTCGGCTTGAAAGTAGAAGGAGACTACCCTACAGGAGTTGCTTCAAAAACAGGAGAACCTGTATATGTAGTAGAAGCATGGAATTATTCTTATGTAATAGGGAATCTGAAAGTTATTTTTGATAAGAACGGTATAATCAAAAGCGTAAGCGGAACTCCGCAGCTGCTTCTAGGCGATGATTTTTTTGAAAGAAGAAATGAAAAAGGAGAAAAATATCAGCTGGAAGGTGCTGAAAAGCAGGAAGTATTAAGAATAATCGCGACATATCCTGAATTAGCAATAGTAAAACCTGATGCTAAAGCAGAAAGTATATTAAAAAAATACTCTGACCAAAAGCAGGAGCTTGGAAAAATCGTAATAGGTACAGTAAAGGACGAAATACCCGGTGGTTCTGAAAACAGAATACCTGACGCAAAAAATCCTAACGGATCATATGCGACACAGCTCGTAGCCGAATCTATGCTTTATACATTACAGCATATGGGAACAGGTGAAGTTGACCTTGTTATACAAAATTCAGGAGGAGTGAGAATTTCTATAATGCCTGGTGAATTCACTTATGACAGCGGTTATACACTGCTTCCTTTCTCTAATACTCTGTATACTATGCAGATGACAGGAGCAGAGATAAAAGCAGTTTTAGAAGATGCAATTGATTTCGCATTAAAGCCCGGAGGATCTACTGGATCATTCCCTTATGGTGCAGGTATCAGATATGAGGCTAAAAAAGCCGGAACTTTAGGAAACAGAGTTACGAAAGTAGAAGTAAAAGACAGACTAACAGGAAAATGGGGAAATATAGATCCTAAGAAAATGTATACAGTAGGAACTAATGCATATATCGCAGGCGGGAAAGACGGTTATGTAACATTTGGTAAAGTAAAGGAAGAAAGAGGCGGAACTGATACATATTTGGATGATGCCAAGTCATTTATAGATTACATGAAAGAAGTAAAAGAGATCAGCAAGCCTGATTCTACAGGAGTAAAATTTACATTCTAACTTTTACTGCAATTAAAGAAAACTGAAAAGAGGATCAGATAATGAAAAAGATTATAGTTTTAGCAATGCTCATTTTATCAGCATTGGGAACAGCAAAAGAGGTAAACATAAAAATACTGGGGACATCAGATGTACATGGGCATGTGGTACCGTGGAACTATCAGACTGACGAATTCGATGATTCGGGTTCATACAGCCAGATAGCAAAAATGGTAGACGGTTATAGAAAAGGTAATAAAAACATCATACTTGTAGATGCCGGGGATATTATACAGGATAATTTAATAGAAAGATTTATAAATGAACCTAAACACCCTGCAATGCTTGTACTGAACCAAATGGGATATGATGTAATGGTACCGGGAAATCATGAGTTTAATTTTGGTATGCCTGCTCTTGATAATGTTTTGAAACAGTTCAAGGGAAAAGCGCTTGCTGCCAATATTTATTATGAAAACGGGTCAAATTACCTGCCTGCTTCTACGATAATTACAAAAGAAGGAGTAAAAATAGGGATCATAGGTGTTACTACCCCATTAACCGAAAAATTCGAGGAAAATACAGGTAATGTAAAAGGGATGAAGTTTACAATGCCTATTCCAGAATTAAAAAAACAGGTGGAGGCATTAAGAGGAAAAGTGGATGCTGTAGTGGTGGTAGCTCACATGGGACTCCCTAATGAAAATAATATTCCCGGAACTGGGGTAATAGATATAGCCAATGAAGTACCAGGCATAGATGTAATAATAGCAGGACATTTTCATAAGGATGTATCAAAGGAAACAGTAAACGGGGTTATTATAACAGAGCCTTATAAATACGGAATGTCTTTATCTATTGTTGATTTGAAATTTGAAGTGGAGAAAGGTTCTGTAAGACTTATAAATAAAGACTCGAGAACTTTGAGCGTGAAAGGCGAGGATTCTGAACAGGGAATAGAAGTAATTTATAATCCTTTTCATCAGAAACTGCGTGAGGAAGTAAATCAGGTTATTGGAGAAACGGCAAATGATATGGTTCCTGCGGGAAAAGTGAAGGGAATTCCTTATGCTTTTGCTTCTGATACAGGACTTTCATCTCTTATTACAGCAGCCGAGCTTTACTACAGCAAAGCAGATGTAGTTTCATTTTCATATGATACAGAGAATGTAAAGCTTGAAAAAGGGCCGATAAAAAGAAAAGATATATATGCGAATTACAGATATGCAGGCGGAGAAGTAACAGTATATGAAATGACAGGAAGAGACCTGAAAGACTATATGGAATGGTCTGCGGGATATTTTGATACTATTAGTTCAGGAGATACAGAGTATAAATATAATTCTCAGAGAAGAAATTTTAAATATGTAACTTATGATATATTCGGCGGCGTAAGATATAAAATAGACTTAAAAGCAGCTCCGGGAAGCAGAATAAGAGATCTTACGCTTGTTTCCAGCTATAAAAGAATAACTGATAATATGAAAGTAAAAGTAGGAATGAATTCATACAGATATGAGATGCTTGTTCAGAAAGGCGGGCCTCTGGAAGGAAGAAACATAAAAAAAGTATGGGATTCCAAAGAAGCAATGGGACAGGAAAAAGGAACAATACAAAATATGGTTATAAACTATATTGTAGATGTAAGAAAGGGAAAAGTAACAGGATTATCGAATAATTACTGGTCAATAACCGGTCTTAGATAAAATATAATCAAATAAAAAGGAGAGTTATATGAAAAGATTAGTTTTACTGTTATTAACTTTATTATCATTACTATCTTTTGCGAAAAAGGTGGACATTGTAATTCTGGAAACTTCAGATCTTCACGGGAGACTGTTTTCTTATGATTATGCTATAGATCAGGCGGATAAAAGCGCAGGTATAGTAAAAGTGGCAACTATAATAAAAGAAGAGAGAGCCAAGAATAAAAATCTGATTCTTGCTGATAATGGGGATACTGTGCAGGACAATAGCGCTGAGTTGTTTAATTCAGAAAAAGTACATCCTATGGTACAGGCTTTAAATGATTTGAAATATGATTTCTGGACTCTGGGAAATCACGAGTTTAATTTCGAGAAAGAGTTTCTTGAAAGAAACATAAAAGGATTTAAAGGGACTGTATTAAGTGCAAATATTATAAAAGATGACGGGAAACCTTTTGTAACTCCATATGTTATAAAAAATATCGATGGTGTAAGGGTAGCATTCGTAGGAATGACTCCTCCGCATATTCCTATGTGGGAAGCATCGACTCCTGATCACTTTGCAGGGCTGAAATTTATTGAGCCTGCTGATGCAATCAATAATACTCTTAAAGAAATAGACGGAAAGTATGACATTCTTGTGGGGCTGTTTCATCTTGGAAGAACAGATGAGAAAAATGGAGACGGAGTACATAAACTTGCTGAAAAATTTCCTCAGTTTGACATAATTTTTGGAGGACACGAGCATGCGGTATATGTAGAAAAAATTAACGGAGTTACTCTGATAGAGCCTGGTTCATATGGTTCAAATGTGGCTAAAGGGGAAATAACTTTTGACACTGTAACAAAGGAAAAAACAGTAACTGCAAAAAATATTCCTACAAAAGATGTGGCTGAAGATGAGGCAATGAAGAAAAAATTCGCCTATGTAGATGAAAAGTCTAAAGCATACTCTAATGAAGTAGTGGGAGAAGTTACAGAAACATTTATAAAAAATCCTGACTTTATAACTGGCGCTAAGGAAATAACTACTATGCCTACTGCACAGTTAATGGAAACTCCTGTAATGGAGCTTATAAATGAAGTTCAGCAATATTTTGCAAAGTCTGATGTATCTTCGGCAGCATTATTTAACTTTGGTTCAAACCTTGAAAAAGGAGAATTTAAGAGAAAAGATGTAGCGTTTATCTATAAATATACAAATACCCTTATGGGTGTGAATATTACAGGTGAAAATCTTCTGAAATATATGGAATGGTCTGCAGATTATTATAACCAGCTTACACCGGGGGATTTGACAATCAGTTTTGATGAAAATGTAAGAGGATATAACTATGATATGTTCTATGGTATAGATTATAAAATAGATATTACAAAACCAAAAGGAAAAAGAATAGTTGATGCTAAGATTAACGGGAAACCTGTAGATAACAAAAAAGTGTATAAGCTTGCTGTTAATAACTACAGATTCGGAACACTTCTTACTCTCGGTCTGATAAAGGAAAGCGATATGTATTATGATTCATATGCTGAATTACAGGACGGAGGAAGAGTAAGAGACCTTATAATCAAGTATATAACTGAGGAGAAAAACGGAAAAGTTACTCCTAAGTTACAAAACAACTGGAAGATCGTAAACTATAATTTTAATAATCCGTTATTAGGGAAACTGAAAGAAAAAGTATTAAGCGGTGAAATAAAAATACCTGCTTCTTCTGACGGAAGAACATTAAATGTAAAATCAATAAAAGAAAGTGAAGTAAAATAAATAAATTTCCCCTGTTAATTCAGGGGATTTTTTTGTCTTTTAATAAAGTGAAATATTACTGTTTGATGGATTCAACATTTATTAAGGCTTTATAATTGACTGTTTTGTGGTTTGGAGATATAATAGAAAATAATATCAATTTTTTAAAATTTTTATTAAGAGTAAGAATAACTTATAAGTGTTTTGAAATGTTGATAATATGAGTGCTGTAATAAGAAGTAAATTTTGTGTATAAATTAAAAGTCCGGCTGATTTTAGCCGGCCTGCATTTTAGGATATAAGCATAAAGATTATTAGAAACTCATATTATTTTAGTAACTATAAGGAATGGACATTATGAAAATTTATTTGAAGAACCTAAGCCTGTATGATCAATATAGAAAAATTTTGCAAATGGCTGGATGGTATGAAGGACGAATTGCTGATATACGGAGCTATGAACAGGAAGCATATACCAGTCATATTCCGCTGACAAAAGCTATGAAAAACTTTTTGTATGAATACGCTGAATTAAACAGTATTTTATATTTAGGATTTGAAAATACCAAAGGATCAGCTTCATACGACTATACTTTTAAAATTACACTTGATCAGCCGTATTCATTATCAAATACCAAAGAGTACAAGGAAATATGCTCCTTTGCGAAAGAGAAAACTTTATGTATCGGAGAAATGGGTTATTATTATCCGGCAATATGTGCTGTGGGTGAAAGCGGGCGGCTGTATCTGAAACATGATTATGCTGATTCCGTGGAGGTTTTTGATTCCATGATTGACACTATAGCCTTTGAATTGAGAACTAATAAAGATTTAGTCTGTGTTTCTGATCTTCAGGAATGAGACCTGTCTGTGAAATAAAACCGGCTGACAAATGAAATCCCCCCAAAGTCAGCCGGCTGTCTTCTAATTTATTAATAAAAATCTTCTGAAAAAAACTAAACAAGTCTGTCATTTATTTCCAATAATCTGATGGAAATATAAAGTTTGCTTATTTCTTCTGCATTATTCAGTGTGATTTCAGTCATGTCCTTTATTTTATTTATTCTGTAAAATAAAGTATTTCTGTGTATACATAAGACTTTCGCAGCTTCGTTAGGAGAATTTGTGTAATAGAGATAATTTTTCAGGGTATCTAATAAGTCAGTCCCGTTTTGCTTATCAAAATTTATTAGCTGAATCACTGCAGGATGGCAAAAGTCTATCAGGTCATACTGGCTGATGATGGAATCTGAAATAATTGATAATCTGAAATCTTCAAAAAAAGCAATATGTGTATTATATCTTTGTCCGAATTCAATGGCTTTAAGAGCCTGTGAGTAAAATCTTTTACTTTCTGAAATTGAAGAAAATTTCAGGCTGATACCTGCACTGAGGTTATTGGCATTTAAGAAGTCTTCAAATCTTGAATTTGCTCCAAATAAATTATCAAAATGTCTGCGGTCGACAAATACTGTAATATTTGATTTATATACAGTACAGTTATCAAGAGAAATAAAGTTTTTTAAACCTTTCATTACGAGAGGGATTTTGCTGTCCAGTACCCCGGTTCCTGTACTGGTTATTATCATTATCTGTAGATCTTCTGATTTAATCCACTTTAGATAATGTAATTTATTATAAACTGTTTCCTCATCTATAATTTTTCCCTCAAGTAAATCTTCGATCATATAATTTAAAATCAGATTTTTATCCCTTTCAAATAAATTATTTTTTCGTAATTCTACAGATAATAACTGACTAAAACGATCTATCAGTTTAACAGCAAGGGGGCTGAATTCCTTCCCGGCTCCGTGTATAACAAGTTTTGCCACCTCAATTCCGTCAATCTTAATCAGGGAGAGCAGGACACCGTTCAGAGGAGCTGATTCTTTTATGAGATTATATGAGCCGCTTTTACGTATTTCATGCATAAGATCATAATTTGAGTGAATATATTTTATAGTTTCTTCGTTTATATACTTATCGCCGTTTTCATCTTCCATAAAATCCGTTATGTTATTTATATCATAAGATGAAGCGAGGACTTTGTAGCTGATGTCATGGATGAGCATAGGATGTCCGAATATCTCTCTTGCTTTATCAATTATATTTTGCAGTCCCAGATTTAAGTAAAATGTGTCAAAAAGATCCTGCATATATAAAGCAGCACGTAGTTCCAGCTCGTCAGTTTTATGTATATTATTTAATTCCTGCATATTTTACCTCCATATAAAACTTGATTGTGCTATAGTACAATATTGTTGCCGGTTAATAAGAAAATATTGAATTGTGATACATTGCAATCTATTAGACAATTATATATAATCTTTTATGTAAAGTAAATAAAATTGTTTTGAAATAATTTTGTTGTGAAAAGTCAAACTGTAAAAAATAACAAAAAGTTAAAGAGATAGTAAATTGTTTTATATGATTTTTATTATTATAAAATTGATGAAAATAGCTATAACAAACAGTGGTTTGAGACTTTAACTAAAACTAGAATACATTTCAAGGAGGCATAAAAATGAAAAAGATAGTATTGTTGTTCACATTTCTGCTGATATCATTAACTCTTACAGTGGGTGCGGTAACATATGATTCGCCGGAAGAAATAACAGCAAGATTACAGGCAGAAATGAGACATAAATAAGTTTTCCTGTTTGTTCCTGTTTATTTCTAGTTTGACGGATGGGAACACGGAAAACTGTTTATTGATATTATATCTGTTATAATGTAATATATTAAAAAATAAGATTCTAAATAAAATATAATAAATATTGAAAGGAAGTATTAATATGAAAACAGTGATTATAACTGGAGCAAACTCAGGATTGGGATTCGAGTGTGCTAAAAATATACTTTTGGAAAGTCAGGATTATTTTATTGTTATGGCTTGCCGAAATATTGAAAAAGCAGAGAAAGCAAAATCTGAATTAATAGAAATAACAAAAAATGAAAATATTGGTGTAATGCAGCTAAATTTATCATCGCTGAGTTCTGTGAGAGAGTTCGCAAAAGATTACGAAAAGGCTCAATATCCTCCCTTATTCGGAATTGTATGCAATGCCGGAATATCAAATAGTAATGGCGGGACTACAGAAGATGGATTTGATATGATTTTTGGAACAAATCATCTGGGACACTTTCTTCTGACAGCTTTGCTTTTACCTTTAATCAAAGGAGACGGCCGTATTACTGTAGTGAGCAGTGACATGCATAATCCGCCTAACGGATTGATTTATCCGGGTGTGGAAGTATTGGCTGATCCTGATTCAGAGATAAATGACAAATATTCACAGAGTAAATTGTGTAATTTGTATTTTACATATGAATTAACGGGAAAGCTGTCTGAAATAGGAAAAAATATTACTGTAAATGCTTTTAATCCGGGATTGCTTACAGATACTAATTTTCATGTTAACAGTAATCGTCATTTTACTGAGGAAGCTATGAAAATGTTCGCAGACAGAGTAGGAGTTTTATCGGAATCTGGAAAAGCTTTGGCAGATATGGTAACAAAGCCTTATTACGGGGAACATACAGGGAAATATAACGACAGAGGAAAAGAGATACCGTCTTCGGAACTTTCTTATAATAAGGAAAATGCTGAAAAATTATGGGAAAGCAGTGTGAATTATACTAAATTACAAAGTGAAGAAACTCTTGACGGGCTTTTATAAATATATGAAAAAACAGTGTTCAGACCGATTTAGTCTGTATGCTGTTTTTTTATACGAAATTTTATAAGAACCTCTTGAAATTGTGTAGTAATAATAAAAAAAATGAACTGATCGTTCATTTTTTATAAGATATTTATTTTAGATATTTCTTCAACATTGCTGAGGTAAATAATGCAAGACTTTGTACAGGT
Organism: Sebaldella sp. S0638; assembly: GCF_024158605.1. Classification (NCBI taxonomy): domain Bacteria; kingdom Fusobacteriati; phylum Fusobacteriota; class Fusobacteriia; order Fusobacteriales; family Leptotrichiaceae; genus Sebaldella; species Sebaldella sp. S0638. The sequence goes on from NZ_JAMZGM010000063.1 coordinate 9,775, forward strand.
GCAAGTTCTGCAAACCCGTTTAAAAGTCCCCAGTCATGTGTAACTCCGTTAAAACGTATAGTTGTCACATATACTCCTGCTTCATCTAAATGACGTCCTAAAGTTTCTCCGTCATCTCTCAGAATATCATTTTCAGCTACTTCTATTAATGTAGGCGGAAGACCTTTTAACTGATCTTTCGCAGCTATTGCCGGAGAAAATAAAGGGTTTTTAAAATCCTCAGGAGTTGCCATATAATTGTCCCTCATCCATTTCATAAGCGGTGTAGTCAAAAATCTCTGTTCGCCGTACTCAGTGTATGAATCAGCATCAGTTGAAGCATTGGAATACGGCCACATTAATACCTGGCACTTTATTTCCGGCCCGTTATTATCTTTGGCTTTCATAGAAGTTGCAATAGTCATATTACCGCCTGCGCTATTTCCAACAATGGCAAGTTTTTTTCCGTCAACATTTATTTGATCTCCATTTTCAGCAACCCATTTTGTAACAGCATAAATTTCATCAAGTGCCTGTGGAAATTTTGCTTCAGGAGATCTTGTATAATTTACAAATACACTTACAAAACCTGACTCGACTACAATATCACGTACCAGACGTTTATGTGTCGGATAATCACCTAATACCCATCCGCCTCCGTGTCAAAATATAAAAACTGGTAATTTTTCTTTTGCACCTTTTGGTCTTGTGATATTTACAGCAATTTTAAAACCGTCTGCTTCGATAGTTTTTTCTTCTTCATCAATACCTGATAAATCCACGTTTACAGAAGATTGAGCATTTTCAAGAACTTTACGTGCCTCAGCAGGCGGAAGTGATTCAACTGGTGTAGTTCCGGAATTTAAAACTTTTAAATATTCTTTTGTTCCTGTACTTAAATGATCATCAGACAGATAATCAGGTCTTTTTTTGATCTCATTTGCCATTTATCTTACCTCCAAAATTTAGTTTTATTGAGCTTTCAAAATACTTTAAAATAATAAGCTCAAAAAAAATAAATTAAAAGTTATAGATAATAATTTCAATTAGAAATAATGAAAAATTTCTGTTTACATTTCATTATACAAATTATGGAGAAAAAATTCAACTATTCAAAAAAAATTATTTTGCTTTTTTCTTCCAAATATAGAAAATATCTGTCACAGATAATTTACATATTTTTGTAACAGAATGGACAGCTTCTGAGAGAGCTGTATTTGATAAATGATGAAATATATTTATTATCTGTTAACGGGGTATTTCTGTTAAAAAATTAATCAGCAGATTTTCAGAGTATAAGAAAATTATAATATAAAAGGAACCCTTTTCAGGGTTCCGATGAAGGAGTTTATGAAGAAAAAATTATTTTCTTTTGATAGATTAAGTATAATGCTTTACACTTAGTATAATCTTTTATTTATCTTTAGTTTTTGTTTGAATAAGGATTTTTAAAGCTTATCAAGAAAGCTTTTGCCGTTTTGCGGCATTTTAATATTGAAATACTCCGCTGCAGAAGCCCCTATATCAGATAAAGAATCTCTTACTCCGATAAATGTATTTTTCAGATCTTTTTTATAAATCAGCAAAGGAACATTTTCCCTTGTATGTCTAGAATGTCCTATAGTAGGATCATTTCCATGATCAGCTGTAATTATAAGAATATCATTATCTGTAATTTTCTCCATAATTTTTCCTATGTAATCGTCGGAAATTTCCAGAACCTCTGCGTATCTTGCGGGATTTTCGGCGTGGCCGGCGAGGTCTGTTTCTTGAATATTCACACAGATAAATCCTTCATCCATTTTATCTATTTCATTAAGTGTGATATTGAAGATAGTTTTGGTATCAACCAGCCCCATATAGCTTGTACCATGATCATTTTCTACAATGTCTGCTACTTTTCCTATAAGAACAACATTCTGTCCGTCTTTGCCCATTATAGTGGGAACCTGTGTTTCCGGATCTATTCCGTAACCAAGGTGTCTTACCATATAGCCTTTTTCATAAACTCTTGATTTAGGGGCATTTATTCCCATATAAGTTCCGTCAATTTCCTCTGCAGCGGCTTTTATGCTTTCAATACTGGAATTTTCTCCGGCAAAAACTATAACTCTGGCTACTTCCACATTTTGTCGTACGATTCTTCCCACTTTTAAGATATCATCAAAAGGAAGTTCTGCAAGTGTAGAAGTGACGTTATAAACCTGACCAAGGTCTGTTTCCAGATTGTCACCAACTGCAATACAGTCATTAACCAGAAGGTATTTTAGATTATCACCTATTTTTTCTACTTTATACCCTTTTTCCAAAAGAGCATTGTACACTTTTTCCATGTAAAAACTAAAAGGCTTCATAAGCGGTTTTCTTGGAAGAGTTCCCATGATCTCCTGATGTCCGAAGAATGTATCTCCTCCGTAGTGCATTAATTTTGCTTTTCCGTATGTGCAAAAGCTGCTTTTTTTCATAGCTCCTATTTCTTCTCCAAGTGCATTCATAATCCCCAGTTTTTCCAGATTTTTAAGTTTTAGTTCCGGAAATTTTTCAAGAATGTGTTTGCATGTGTTTGCGCCGATATCTTCAGGTCTTACTTCGGGAACATCATCCATATATCCTACCCCGAAGCTGTCCAAAACTATTACTATAAATCTTTTTTTCATAAATTACACCTCGATTCTCTCTCCTAAAGCTGTATATCTGCCTACTATTTTAGGGTTTCCGCTCTGTATTCCCTCTACAAGGATAATGTCACTTCTTGTGACAAAGAACTGAGTTCTAAAACATCCTAAAACAGTGTCTCCTACTTTTTGTTCATTTGATACAGTCAGATAGTAATCAATATTACTGGGATCAAAATCTTCTGTTTTTACTTTCTCAAGATTATCATATGAAGAACCTATAAGAACATTTTTCATATGTGATCTTCTGTAATGACCGCCTGCATAAAAGTGTGATTTTCCTCTGAAATTATGAGAAATCTCAGAAACGTATACATAAGCAGGTTTTTCTACAGCTTGTTTATTAACATGAAATGGTGTGGTACCTGTAAGTGCATGCCCGGGTTCACCATGTGTTCCGTGGTTTTCTTTTATCATTTTTATATTTTCGATACATGTAGATGAAGGAAGATTAAGTTCCTTTACTTCTATACCGAATTTTTCTTTCAAAATATCATATGCCTTTAGCACTACTTCTATATTTTCAGTTTTTTCTATGGCATTACTTACTTCATTGTATAGAAAACAAGGAAAAGAAGTAAGACCGTTAATTCTTACATTTTTTAAAGTAAGTATCTTTTTTGTGACTTCTTCCAGATCGCACAGGTCTATCCCTGCTTCCTGCCCCGGATAAACACTTGATTTTTCATCTAATACCCGAAACATTATATTCTGTACTATTCCCAGCTTTTCAGCCTCTATTGATACTTCACGAGCCTTTTCAAAAGAATAAACTGTCATAATTTCAGTTCCGTATTTCAAGACTCTGCCGATCATTTTAGAGGGAATCTGTACAAGATGTCCTGTATTTCCCAGTTTCAGGTTATTTTTCATCATTACTTCTGTTTCTTTAAAGTCTACGGCTACAGCGCCCAAATAGCCTAAATCCTCAAGGATCTTAGCCAGATAAGGATTTCTTCCTACTTGTTTTGTCATATAATACAGGTTTATATTATGCTTATCACTTTCTGCTTTTATTAATTCTGCGTTTTCTTTAAAAATATCCACATCAATAATATAAGAGTCTGGCATTATTGTCCCGTTAGTATGTAATGATAAAGCTGTCTGTATAAGTTTGGGATTTTTTTCTTTTAAAATATCTATAAACAAACCAAACACTCCTTTTATAATTTTTTATACGCATTTTCCAGTATTCTTATTATTGTCTCAGAACCTGCTCTGTTTGGATTTATCCGAATCATACGTTTGATTAAAGCCGGATCACTTTTTAGAAAAGTTCCGGAAACTCTGTAAAACAGAGGAGCTATTTCATATTTAGATTCTGCTCCTACAGGATTAGGAAGGGCACCTAGTTTTTCCGCTTCTATTAGTAAGTTTTCCGCGATATCTTCATTAAATTCTACCAACAATACTTTAGACTGTGCGTTTGCCAGAAAAGCATGCTTTATGTAAGGATACTTATCACTGTTATTCAATTCCAGCACGAGTTTTTCATTTTCTTCAGCCTGAATTGCCAGTGCAACAGGTGCGTATACAAGACCTCTTAATACTTCCATTGCCTCATGCCCTTGTACCTGTCCTCCTCCGGAGTAATTTTTACTTCTTATTTTATCTATTAATTCCTTTTTGCCTGTAAGGCACCCGATACCTTCAGGGCCTAACAATTTAAACATAGAGAAGGCTGAAAGATCAGCTCCTGAGTCAATACCGTTTTTTTCGGTTTTCAGTATGGCATAGTTGTCGTCAATAATAACAGGAATGCTGTTATCTGCTGCCTTAATGGTTTTTATTAATTCTTCCAGATTATATGAATCTTCAGGTTTTTGTCTTGTGTGCTGTATTAAGATCATATTTATGGAATTTGATTTAATTACTTTTTCAGTTTCTTTATAATTATTAAAGTCAACCCGCAGTACATTAAGCCCCATAGACTCAATAGTAGTTTCAGTGGTAGGGTAAACGGGAGCATCGTGAACAAGCAGAGTATTACCGGGGCGCAGTGCAGTCATAAATCCCCATCTCAGGGCATTTGTACCGGCACCTCTGAGAAGCATGCAAGCTTCTGCAGAAAAGAATTCCGCCAGTATATCTTCTGCTGTTTTTGTTCTCACAGGTTTATTAAGTCCCAAAGTTACTCCAAGATCTCCTAAAGTAAGAGATTCTGAACCTGTCATATACTTAGTGATAATATCTACGAGTTTGAACTGTTTCTTTTTAGCTTCTTCTAAATTAAGTGATTTTAAAGGAAAAGTCTGCATAGCTTGTCTCCTTGTAATTTGTTTTTATAAAATGTTCTATTGAAAGATAATGTTGTCATTATCCAGAAAATCCGCGAAATATCTTTTTAAAAGAAGGTTTTCAGGAGTTTTAAGGATATTGGCAATTTCAAAAAGAGGTTTTATATATTCTTTTCCGGTTTTGGCAATAATAATAAATCCTGCTGATAACTCGTCAGACGGAATGGTAATAGCTGATAAATTCATCATATTTATCACTTTTCCGGTTCTTTTATTAGATAAAGACTGAGATTTCTTTGCTTTCTCACCAAGGTTCCCCATTACAGAATCTCCGTAAGAGCTGCTGTCTATTAATTCCTCTCTGACTATCAAAATATCATATTTTTCAAAGACTTCTTTTAAGGCGGAAATGAGTTCTTTCCTGTTATCGGTACTTTTGAAGTGATCCGGGATAAATACCTTATTTTCAATATTTTTAAAGATATTATAATTTTCCAGATCTTTTGTAACTGCTATTTTATAATCAGAATATGAAGAGACGATATCAGCATCGTGCAAAGCCAGAACAGCCATATAGATGGTTTCCAGATCTTTTGCCAAAAAACCTATACCCGGAGAAAATATCAGTCCGTCAGTTGATTTTTTGATCTTTTTTGATTTTAATCCTGCACCGCTTCCGGTAAATGAATAAAGATTCAGCGAAAGTGCGGGATATATAACCGAACCGCCGCCGTCTGTACCTATTCCGATATCATTGATTCCAAGAAAGACATTTACCGCAGTCCCGCTGGAAGAACCGGTCATGGCTCTTCCTGTGAGCGGGTTTGTCAGATCTGTATCAATGGCACGGCCGTTATCTGCCATTTTATCAATAGTGTGCCAGTAAAATTTTTTACTTTTTATGAGTTTATGTATTATTTCCCTGTCAATATCAGATGTATTTTTTACTCCCAATAATTTTATTTCTTCATTATTCTCACACAGAGTTTCAGTTATCTTGTCTATAATGGATAAGTTTTGGGTAATTACACTTTTACCTGTGTACTCCTTCCCTTTTAAAAAAGAATAAAATAACTTTTTCAGATATTCTTTTTCCATATATAGTCACTTCCTGTCAATAATGGATTTTTATTTTGCTGCTACAGGTACAAATAAATGTGCATAAAACAGAAGATTCAGTACAATTCCTGTAATGATAGCACCTACAGGTCCTATAGCCATTTTGATTATCTTTCTTCCCAAAACTTCGTTTAGGAAATAAACAACTACGAATATGAAGAATCCTGTATATCCTCCCATTTTGATTACTGCAAATACAGAACCAATAAGCAGAGACAGATCCATAAGATTTTCCATAGATGTTCTGATGTTGTCAGAAGCATGTCTTATAGAAGGGAAATGTTCAAGAAACTTTCCGATTCCTCTAAGAAGGAATACTTCCAATGTAATAACAACAGCACCGCCGATTCCCGCTACTATCCAGTTAGGAGCAAGATATCCCACAGGGAATATAAATGTAAGTCCTACTACTCCGTAAACACCTGTAGCAAGTGCAGTAGTGGCAATTAACGGGACGAAACCAAGTCCTCTTAATAAATCACCAAGTGCAGCCTGATGTATAAGGTCTTTTGCAACAGCAGGGTCAGTAGCTTTTGCAGCTTCTGCAAGAGGGTAAATCGAGATTTCCGAACCTGCAAAATATCCAAGGTTGGCAATAATAGCTATTAAAGCACCGATTATAGCCAGAACAGGCAGGTTTTTGAATACTCTTTTTGTTCTCTGTTCAAATATAGATTCTTCGTCTTCGTCTTTTTCCACTTTTACTTTATTTTTAGAATCTTCAATAATAGCAAAAGCAAGAAGCATAACAATTCCTACGAACATTTCTATAGATTCAGGATAAAGTTTTGTATATTTTATGATTAATACTCTTGTTAATAAAACTACTACAGCTGCAATAAGTCCTTTTTTCCATTTGAACTGATAAAAAATAGCAAGTATTGGGAATAATGCAAATGCTGCTATAACTGGTGTTCCTATTTCACCCAGTGCGCCTAAAAAGTCCACAGGCAGTGCAGTAAGCCCTTTATTCAAAGCGTCAAGACTGGTAACAACCAGAATTCCCCATAAAGCTCCAAGTCCGAATGAAACACTCTTTTTTGGAGAAGCCACTCCTATAATATCTGTCGGCAGAAATAAAAGCCAAGGATTCAAAAGTCCTGTTGTCAGTGTAAATGAAATACCAATTGATGCGATAAAACCTACGCTTAGTCCGAATGCTATTGATGAAGCCTCTGCTCTTTTCATTCTTCCTTCTGTAAGTTCAGGCAGTATAGGTCTGATCCCGTCATGAAATACTGCTTTGGCAGTGTGTGCCGCAAAAGATGTAAAGCCTGTTAATAAGGCTACAAATATGATTTTATAAATGTCCACATTCATATTTTTCTTCCTCCTAGAATTTTCTTTTAATTTAAATCCAAAATAATTTATATAATAATGTTAAAATATTCGTATCTTATCCGATTATTATTTTTTGGATAAGGTGTCTGAATAAATTTCTATTATTTACTTTCCAAAATACTTTCCAGTATAACCGGAACAGTTTTTTCAATATTTTCCACAGACATACCAAATGCTACTTTTCCTTCGTCAAGAAGCTTTTTGATCTGGTCTTTTTCAGGGGCACTTCCTCCTGCTTTGGCTACAGTGGAACATTTTCCGTAACCGATCATACCGATAAGAATGGAAATAGCTGCTCCTCCTCCGCTGTTACAAGCTCCGAAATAGTAATCAAGCTCTCCTTTTTTGATTTTTTTTGCCGCATCCATATCAATAGTAACTAATACTTCAAAATTTCCATTCCCATTTTCAATTATTGTTTTTTCAATAAGATCCTTTTTTAGTCCGGCAACTCCGATTTTAATCATTATAATCTCTCCTTTTATTATTTATATTTATGAAAAAATATTTTCCGGGTTTGTGATAAGCATTTTATCTATATCGCTTTTGCTGATTCCTGCATTTGCCATCATTGGAACAAATGTATCCAGAAGATGTGAGTATCCCAGTCCTCCGTTTTTCTTAAAATGTGTTTTTCTGGTGATATCCATAGAAAGAACTATTTTATCTCCGTATCCTCTTTTTATTAACTCTTTTATAGCTTCTACTCTTTTTTCATCAAGAAGATAGCTGTTTTTCCCTATAGTGTCAAATGCAGTATATACACCGTAATCAAGCAGTCTCAGCATATAATCCAGATCATTGCTCAGATCTGTATGTCCGATTATTACCTTTTCAAAGTTAACATTGTATTCTTTTAGAATTTTTATCTGTTCCAGCCCCATTGTACCAATTGATGTATGAGTGGAAAGAACTTTTCCTGTTTCATTCTGTGCTATTCCTGCTGCCTGAAATACTTTTCTTTCAGTTTCGGTAATAAGATTTTCAGAACTTCCAATTTCACCTATTACTTCTGGTTTTATCCCTGTACCGTCTATTCCGTTTTTGATTTCATCAATCATGATTTTTGCGAGTTCTTTATCTGTTTTCTCAAATACAATTCCCGGAAAAAACGGTTCGATATAAAAGCCTGTAGAGTAAATAAAGTTCAGTCCTGTCTGCTTTCTCACATCTTCCATATATTCCATATTTCTTCCCATACCGATATTAGTGACTTCTACTATATTACGAACACCTTTTTCCTTGATTTCCTTAAGCTCGGATATCATCGTTTCCTTATCGTTCAGCAAAGTATCATCAGTATTTTTGATTTTTGAAAGATCTATGTAGATATGTTCGTGTATATAAGTAATTCCTTTTTCGAGCATTGCCCGCACCTCCTTGCTAATATTACTGTTCCATTAATAAACAACCGTTAATGACAAGATATTCTTTTTCATTTTTTGGAATTTCATATTCTATAATATCTTCTATAATTTCTGCGAATTTTAAAGCATTATCAAAATTTTCACTTTCTTTTATCTCTTCAAAAATCGCATTTTCTACATTAGTAGTAGCTTCATTATTTTTGATTCTCATAATTGCCATTGATACATGTGTAATAAACATCTGCCCGGATTCTGTATTTAAATCCAAAGTAAATTCTCTGGATACCTCATTTACGATCTTTTTTACTTTCTCGTAAGTCTCCTGATCAATAAGTTCTGCCTCGACTAAAATATCCAGTCTTTCCATTTCCATAATTCCTCCTAAAATATCTTAATAATGTAACATTTCTGAAATATCCGTAATTCAGAATGTATATCTAAAAAACTTAAGTTATATATATAAAATAATAACAAAGTCAGTTTAAATAATACTTTTGATTTTCAACCTTCATTTTTTTGAAAATTCATTTTTAAAAAAATATGATTATTTTGTGTATAGCTTATTGTAGTTTTACATAAGCATAGAATTTGTATATTTTTCAGTTTGGATAAAGTTTATATTTTAATATATCTTCCAATAGATGAAATATAAGGTCTTTATTCGATTTTCGAATATTCATTTTATTGAAAATTCATTTGAAAAAATATAATCCAATTTAGTGCGGTTATTAAAATTTCACATAAACAAGAAAATTATATCTTTAATAACTTGGATAAAGTTTGTCTTCCAGTATATCTTTCTGCATTTGAAGTATAAAATCTTTATCAATGACTTTATCAGCTATATTTTTTAGCGCACTGTCATTTTGTTTTACTATAAGCACAGCTTCATTTCCAAGATTTACCAGAGTTTTATTTTCCAGCTCTTCATATTGGATTTTCATGTTTTGCTCTTTTATTTCATCCAGATTCCATACTGTGGCATCGATAATTCCTCTTTTCAGCAGTTCAGGGATTTTGTTATAGTCGATTTCCACAAGTTCAATATCATCATCACCCTTGAAGTATTCTTTGGTCAACAGATACTGATCCTGAGAATCAGGATTAATTCCTACTTTTTTTATAATAGTATTTTCATTTTTGAAAAGAACGTGTCTGTCTACATAGGTATTTTCCCCGAATTCAAAAGCAATTTCTATTTTTTTTCCGGATTTTATAGCATGGTTAGCTGCTAATTTTGAAACTATGGCAAAATCATAAAGTCCTTTTTCCAGAAAATTAATTCTGACTCCGGCTCCACCCATGTGAGCAAAGTAAAAAGGAATTTTTTTGTCTGAAAAACATTTTTTTAAACCAGTCGCCAATCCCTCATATCTTCTGGAGTAAGGAAGGGGCATAACACAGACTATAGTACTGATACCTGCGTAATTCAAAAGTTTTTCATATTTTATGCCTTTTACCGTAGTTCCAAGATGGCCTTTTCTTTCAAGAGTTACCATCTTTTCGTCTTCCAGAAACTTAATGGCTTTTTGAATGGTACCAACCGAAAGTTCAAATTTTTCCGAATACTTTGGTATGGAATCCATTCTCTCGCCGACATTTATTTCCAGAAATGCTTTGGCAATATTGATTATTGCCTGTCCGTTTTTCTTTAAAAGTACTGTCTCTTTCATTGTATAAACCTCTTTAAAATTTATTTTCATTTTTTTGAAAATTGATTTCTAATAATATGATACCATAATTTTTAAAATTGTCAATATCAAAATATGATTCTTTGGGTTCGTGTAAAATCAGCATTCCCAGAAATTAAAATGTTTGGAATACAATAATAGAACATAAAAAAAATTGTAAAAATTTTGTAAAGGCTGAAAATAAAAGATAATATTCAAGAAAAATTTTAAGCAGCAGGTATTGTCTGTCTCTAACTGATTTATTATCAAAATTTTAAAACAGATACCTGAGAATTAATTGTCATAAAAAGTCAAAATATGTTATAACTTAGATGTGAAAGTCTGAATATTCATAAATTATACTTTATAAGGAGTGATTTTAGTTGGAACTATTTGTGACAGATCTTGACGGAACATTGCTGCATGAGGAATATAATGTGAAAAAGTCAACAGCAGATCTGATAAAAGATATGCAGAAAAGCGGGATAAAAGTAGCAACAGCAACTGGGAGAATACTAAGGGGAGTTAGATTTCTAAAAGAAGATATCGGGCTGAATCTGGATTATTACGTACTTGGAAATGGTTCTGTAGTAACAGACAGTGATTTTAATATTATATATAAAAGAAGTATTGATTATAAAACTATAAGAGCTTTATATGATTATCTTGAGAAAGTTTCTCTAAAAGGTTTCAGAAATGCTCTGACGAATGAAAATGTTTACTGTCTTACAGGAAAGCCGGAGAAAAACAAGCCTTTCTTTCACAGTGCCGGTATTGATGAAATGGAGAATAAGGAGATAGTATCTTTTGTGGCTAATTATGAAGGAAGAGATATGAAAGCTATAGAGGAAATAGCAGCTGATATGAAACAGAGATTTACCGGGGTGGAAGTGTTTCAAAATCAGCATTTTATAGATGTGGCACCAAAGGGTTCATCAAAGGCCGAAGGGATAAAAACCGTGATTGAGAAACTGGGAGATGTAAAAAAACTTTATACAATAGGTGATTCGTATAATGACATACCTATGCTCCAGATGACAGAGAATTCATTTACTTTTCAAAGTTCTCCTGATGCTGTAAAAGACCATGCCGGAGCAGTAGTCAGTGATTTTGATGAGTGTATAAAAAAGTATGTTTTGAAATAAAACTAAGATTTCTGGTATTTTTCACTGGAATTTTTAATATATTTTATTTACTTTTAGAAATTATATTTTTTTTAAATTTTAAAAGCACTGAAAAAATAAATAGCTGATAAAAAATACGGATTTAGATAATAATCTATCAAATCCGTATTTTTATTATTTATGTTTATTTTACTTTATCATATAAATCTGCCAATACATATGTTCTGTCCATAGTAAGATCATAGAATAACGCTGCATTAACAAAATGATCTCCTGATTCGCTGAGTTTAGCATCTCTTTCTTTTATCCACTTTCTTTGTTCGGCTCTTAATTCTTCCTGCTGTGATGGTGTGAGTTTTTTCATTAAGGCCTGATAAACATCATTTAATTCATCATCCCATGTACCGCCCAATTCATTAATCAGTTCTGTATCCTCGTAACCAGGTTCTGCGGGAAATGCTCTGTGTACAGGTTTCATACGAGTTGCCAGATCATCAGAATATTCAGTATTTTTAGGTGTTTTTTTCTTTAAATCTGCCAGAGTAACCTTTTCTTGTACTGTTTCCTCAGTTTTTTTCTCAGTTTTAGCAGTATTTTTTGTATCTTCCTTATCAGCAGTTTTTTCAGTTTGTACAGTTTCTGCGGCTGTAGTATCAGAATCATTTCTAAATACAGCAAATGCGAGACTTCCCACTGCTAAAAGAAGAAATAAAAAAATACCTGCAATCAGAATAATAAGTGTAGTATTGTTTCTTCTCATTCATATTCTCCTTAAAAATAATTTTTTATTATTATATATAAATATAATTTACACAATTATATCATAATATTATGCAGGAACAAAAGAAAGTTAATAAAAGTTTTAAAAAACAACAAATATGCAGGTAATAAAAAAAGCTGTGAAATGAGAAAAATTTTCAAAAAGTTAAATAAGAAAGTTTTTAAGAAGTTAAACAAGAATAGTTCATATTGTCTTTTTGAAAAAAGTAAAAAAAGTTCTGTTCAAAAGGATACAATTATTTTGAAAAAAATTTTTTTCAAACTATAATTATAATAAATTCAGAATATAAAAGTATTTTGTATATTTCATATGAAGAAAATATTTTAATTATAGTATGTAAAAATAATGGAGGTTTATAATATGGCAAAAGTAACATTAAAAGGAGTGGAAAAACAATATCCTAACGGGTTTAAGGCAGTACACGGGATAAATCTTGATATTAAAGACGGGGAATTTATGGTTTTTGTGGGCCCTTC